>CAJKNS010000031.1 GCA_905201305.1 uncultured Eubacteriales bacterium | reverse complement strand
GTTTTAACCTGCTTAGCGGCTTTGGCTGCCTTGGATTTGGAGTGATGGGACTGGTATTTCCGGTAGCCGGTGATGATTGCCCGGAGGGTGAGCTTTGTGGTGCTGATGGCTAAGTTCACGGTCCGGTTTTCAACTTCTTCTTGCATGAAAAAACCTCCTGCGGATGGATTGGGTCAGCAGAAGGTCAGGGCGGAGCCCCAAAGAAAGCGGTCATCAGGATTTCCCTCCAAAGTCGATGATGCCGCTGAGACTCATAACCTCCACATGGAGCGCCTTGGCGGTGGCAATATCCCGGGCAAGGGGTCGCCGCACGCGAACAGGCACCAGCATTTGCTCATCAAAGACTTGCACATACCCAGCATTTCCGTTCGGGCCTTGGGGTCCTCCAGCTTCAAAAAGCAGCTGAACATCAGCATGGGGCAAACCGGGGCGTAGCCCGCCTGATAGAGCAGCTGACAATAGTTGCTGGCTCGTTCCATCACGGCGGGAAAATTCTTGTCCCAGGAAGTGGACACATAGACCAGCTTGCGGCCTGCATTCTTACTCATAACCTACCTCCATTTTCTTGTTTTGCGGTCAATCTGTCAGTCCTTGGGCGCATAGCCCTTGAGACTCAGCCGCAGGGCATCACAGGTGCCGTCAGCCTCCAGACAATAGATTGTGTCACGGCACAGCTGGCACAGCCTGCGGATGCGGTAATAGTCCTCCGCGGTCACGGAACAAATCGTTCCCCGGTCATTGCAGCGGAAGAACCAGACCGGCCCATAGATCAGCACTTCGTCATCCAGAATGGCCTGATCTGCGTCAAAGCCAACCATAAGGCCGGTGTAGTTTTCCTGGGCAAAGACGAGATTTTCAGGCATTCGGCTTCCGTCCAGATCGGCGAAGGACACGATCACCACCGCTTCCTCGGCGGCTGCGGCAATCAGCAGAGGCGCTTCCTCTAATTCATCCACAGGCATTGCCCCGAGAGATTCCAGTGTCGCCTGCTTCCAGTCCCTCATAAGCTCCCGGCGCAGCTGCTGAAAGTCTGTGGGCAGTATCATCGGGGAGTGTGCATTTACGGCGGACTGGTCGAACAGATTCTTCATGATTTCCATATAAACAATCTCCTTTTCTGAAAATGGGTATAAAAACAGCGCCCCGGTTATTTGGGCGCATGGTTTACCGGATATGAATGGTGTTTTCAGCGCTCCATATCGCGCTGACGTCGTTTCTGCCACTGTTCCAGCAGCTTGATGATGGTTTCCTGCATCTGCCGGGGCGTGTAAGAGCGGGGGAAGTATTTCCGCAGCGTGGCGTCCTTGAGGGTGATATTGCCCAGCTCCGGCTTTTTGATTTCGCTCATGATGGTTCGCATGGTGCCCAGATCCAGCGTTCCCTCCTGACTGAGCTTTTTCAGACGCTGAGCCTGGGACAGCAAGGGGGTGGACTGGGCGTAGTCCATGGCGTCCAGAAGCTCGCACTGCTCCGGATGGGAGAGATAGGACAGCTCCACCGCCGGATTGAAGGAAAGCTGCTTCTGATCCACCATGTCCAGCAGCTCGGGAATCAGTTCGGTAAGGCGGATGAAGCGGAATACAGTTGCTTCACTCTGACCGATTTCATGGGCAAGCTGCGCTCTTGAATTTGACTTCTGTTCAAGTTGAACAGAAGTCCGTTGTCCCTGGTGATTAAGTGCTTCCAGCTTCATCTTGTAGGCGAAAGCCCGCTCGCTGGGAAGAACGGTTTCCCGCTGTAAATTGGCATCCACCATGGCAATCACCGCCGCATCATCGTCCATATTCCGCACAATCACCGGAATGGTTTTCTGCCCTGCCAGCTCTGCGGCGTGCAGCCGCCGATGGCCGGAGATGATCTCATAGCCGCCCTCTGGCCGTGGCCGGGCAATGGCCGGAGCCAGCACCCCATACCGGGCCACGCTTTCCACCGTCCGCTGCATGGCCTCGTCGTCCACCACCTTGAAGGGGTGATTCTGAAAGGGGTGGAGTTCTGCCAGCGGGAGATTCTGAATCTTTTCCAGAGTGTCCTGACTGCGGGTTTCCTCGGTGGAAAAAATCTCATCGTAGCTGCTCAAGCTGACGTTTGCGCCTCTTTTCGGCATCGCTCAGCACCTCCTTTGTGAGGGCGCGATAGGCATCGGACACCTTGCCCTTGGGATCGTGGGCAAAAATGCTCTTGCCCTCTGCACTGATTTCTTCAGCACGGACGGAACGGGGAATCTCCGCATCAAACACCCGGAGTTTGCCGCCGTAGGTGTCCCGGATCAGACTGCTGATGTCCCGGCCATAGTTGGTGCGGCTGTCTACCATGGTCAGAAGCACGCCCTCAATCCGCAGCCTGGGATTGATCTGCCGCTTGACCCGGTTGATGGTGCCCAGCAGCTGTTCCAGACCCTTTGCCGAGAGGTACTGGGCCTGTACCGGGATGATGACGCTGTCCGCAGCAGCCAGAGCGTTGACCGTCAGCATACCCAGACTGGGGGAGCAGTCGATGAGAATGACATCATAGTTCCGCTTCACGGTGTCCAGATACTGCCGGAGAATGGTCTCCCGGCTCATGGCGTTTACCAGAGAAACTTCCAGGCCGGAGAGCTCGATATTGGCTGGCATCAGCTCCACACCTTCGGAATTCCGGAGAATCCCCAAACCGGACGGTATGGACTGTTCCCGCAGGATGTCTGCCAGCACATCCGAGATGGTGGGCGAGAGCTCGTCCGGCCGGGGATAGCCTAGACTGATGGTCAGACTGCCCTGGGGGTCAAAGTCCACCAGCAGCACCTTCCGGCCCGAGGAAGCCAGGCCAACGCCCAGGTTTTCTGCGGTGCAGGTCTTGCCGGTGCCGCCCTTCTGGTTGACGATGGCGATTACAGTTGGTTTTGACATGAATTTGCCTCCTGTGGATTTTGGCTCTGGGCCATATCGTGGTTGACCCGGAGCTGATAGTAGGTGTCGATGGTATCCGGGGCGTTGTAGATCACCGCCAGCAGATACTGCCGAACGTCCTTGATTTGGGTGGTAGTCTTAGTCAGGCCGTCCATGACCATGCGGATGTGGTCGGCGTCCAGCTTCATGAATTGGGACTTGACCACGGCGGTTGGCATGTTCTGCTTCCGCACGCGAACGGTAGGCGCATCGGTCATCAGCACGCTGAGAATCAGACTTTTGATTTCCTCCAGCATCTTCTGCTGGAGGGGGTATTCCTGTCGCAGAACCTCCAACTGAAGCTGACCATCCAAATAGCGATCATAGGCATCGCGCTTCGCTTCATATCCTTCGTCCAGAATAGAATGACTCGATTTAAGATTACTGGATTCAGTCTTGATTAGATTCGTATTGATTCCTGATGATTTTCGAGATTCTGGAATGATGATTTCCGTAGACTCTGGAATCTCGTTTTTCATCATTCCTGATGGATGATTTTCATGATTCTGGATTGCTGATTCTCGAGGTGCCTCACAGAAGTTCTTTACATAGATCAGATTCGGCTTTCCCAGTCCCTGACGTTTTCGCTCGATCAGGCCCGCTTTTTTCTCAAGCTCCCGGAACAGGGCAGTTGCCTTCTGCGGGCCGCAATTTAAGGACTCCTGCACCTCAGCCAGGGAGAAAATGATGAACACACGATTCTGGTCATCCACCCATTTGTTTTTGATGGACAGGGAGACCCGATCCAGCAGCAGCCCATAGAGTACCTTGGCGTCGGTGGAAATGTCCCGGTAGCGGTCATCGGTGAACAGGATCTTCGGAATTCGGTAGTAGGCGTAATGGCTGGCCTGCTCGGAATAGATATAATCAAGCATAAACATTACCTCCGGTCAAGCTTCTGTGGCTGCTTCGTTTTCCAGCGGTGTATATCACCTCCCTGTAAACAGAAATAGCGCCTGTCCTGCGGGAGTGGAGCCGTGCAGGACAGGCGCTATGTATCAGGTCGAATGAATGAACTCTTGCAAAATTGACGAGTAAACGCGAAATTGTATACAAAAGGAATTTGTGACGGAAAATGTTTCGTCATTTTGACGAAGAACCCATTTATCAGCTAAATATGGATTTTAGAAGAAATAAATGGAACATATATCATGATAATTCAATTTAATGGGCCGAATCTGTAAGTATATGTTATTTTTCGATATGAGGTCGGAACATCAAGGTCAGCGGCTGCCTCCATCTTGAACTTGTCCAGAGCCTCACGAGCCTCGGGTACAACTGCGTTGTTGTTGGATTTCATGACATACATCTCCTTCATTTTTACTCGGCAATACCGAAGGATTTGCGGCGCTCGTATTGCTACATAGCGTGGATGAAATCATTCGGTATTGCTCCGGTCTTTGTGACCATCCATATTGTTGCCGTAAATGAAAAAGATATGATTTGTAATATTAGACAATAGGCAATGAAATTGGATGTCATAGAAAAAGTCTCGGAACGGGAACATAAAAAATGCATCTGGGCAGAAACTATCCCGCGATGCTGGACTTGTCCCTTGCGGGAAAACCGCCTGCCTTTGTATAATAGAATCAGCTAAAAGGTAGGAGGCGTCCTTGTGGAACTCAATCAGCTTCGGTATTTTCAAACGGTTGCAAGATTTCAACAGATGACAAAGGCGGCGGAGGAGCTGCATATCTCTCAGTCCTCCCTGAGTAAAACCATTTCCATGCTGGAGCGGGATGTGGGAGCAAAGCTGTTTGACCGGCTGGGTAACCGGATTATTCTCAACCGCACCGGGCAGACCTTTTTAAAGCGGGTGGACCGTGCGCTGCTGGAACTGGAGGATGCGGTTTGGGAGGTCAATGCCAGCGACTGCGGCTCCATTCACTTTGCGGCAAGCATTCCGGGGCTTTGTATCAGCTATTTGGACGCATTCCTGCAAAATTGCCCACAGGTAATGCTGCGGCAGTCCATTATGGGACCGGAGGAGATGACGGCGGCGCTGGAAAGCGGAGAACTGGACTGCGCGCTGACCTTTTCGGATATATCCCCGGAACGAATTACCTGTGAGACGCTGGTGCAGGAGGAAATGCTAATGCTGGTGTCCCGCAACCACCCTTTGGCGGATTATGAGAAAGCCCCCCTGTCAGTGTTTGCAGAGGAGCTGTTCGTATGCAACAATGCGGACGAAAACACCAGACAAATGCTGTATGACCACTGCCGGCAGGCGGGCTTTGTGCCCCATATGGGCTTTGATGGAAATGAGCTGGAGCTGGCGTTTAAGCTGGTGGCGGAGAATCATGGGGTGATGATGATTTCATATGAAAAGAATGGAGAAGTGTCAATATTGCTGGACAATGTGAACAGTGAGAGCTCAAAATGTATGATTTCATAAAAATTTCAGAAATTGAAGGAAAACCATTGACAATGCCCTTAGGGCATCTGTTATAAACGGGTTAGCAACAACCGGAAAGGAGCGGGAGCTATGAAGAAATGTGTATCAATACTGCTGATTCTGTGTCTGCTGCTGAGCCTTGGAGCCTGCGGCGGGAAGACGGAGTCCCTGTCATCTGCCGATGCCAAAGAGACGGAGCCAATCCCCTCAGTGGAGCTGGCAGCGGACGGAGATTACATCATTCCGGCACAGTGGACCAACAACAGCATCAATGACGGGAACTATGCCTATGTGACGGAGGCGGCGGAACGGAAGCTGATCAATGACGGTCTGGGTCACCGCTATCAGATCAATCCTGACAACGAGAAGCAGGTGAGCGCCGTTACAGTGACCCGGCTGGACGGAACGCCGATGTATTCCCTGGAGATTCCCTTTCTCGCGCCCATTGCGGAGGGGGATAGCGACTATTTGGGGGAATACGTCTTTTGGGAGGATTCCCTGTGGGTGACCCATTATCGGGTTTCCTATGATCCTGAGCAGGGAACCAGCGATTGGGAAGGGTATCTGGAGCACTGGGACGCTCAGGGAAATCAGCTGGAGAAGCGGTCCCTTGCCGAGGATTACGGTATCAATCAGGAGGATAACGTCCTGATGGCGCTGACCCAGGGGAAGGAGAATGGACTCCTGATGGTAAGCCAGAAGGAGCTGCTGTTCCTCGATGAAACCGGAGAGATTGCGGCGCGTTCGGATGTACCGCAGGACAGCTGGTTTACCGCTTGCCGGGACAGCAGCGGCAGGGCTTACCTGTTCGACAGTTTGTCCACAAACACCCTCTACACCGTCGATTGGGAAAAACATACGCTTGGACAGCCGCTGTTTTCGGCGGATTCTGGCGTCCGGATTCTGCCCGGCGGCGGAGATTATGACTTTTTTCTGGTAAATGAAACCATACTGTCCGGTGCGGCATTGGCAACGGGCACGGTGACGGAAATCCTCCGGTGGGCGGATTATGCTTTGACTGCCAGCGTGGGATCGGTGGAATATGTGGATGAGGATACGTTCCGGATTTCCGTAAGCTCTATCATGGGCGATCCGGAGAGCCTTTATCTGCGCCGGGTGCCTGCATCGGAGGTGCCGAAGAAGAAGACAATCTATCTGGCGTATCCTCTGGCAGAGGTCGAAGACGTGCCGGATCGAAGCTGGACGGAAATGGCGGATTACACTCTCATCGAGCCAATCAACCGCTTTAACCGGAGCAGCGGCGAATACCGCATTGAGGTGGTGACCTTCAGCAGTGCCACTAATCTCCAGCTACTGATGCAGAGCGATACCCCACCGGATCTCATCTGCTGGGACGGTGATTGGGTGGAATCACCGCCCAGTGCCCGGCTCTATGCGGCAAAGGGGTATCTTGCGGATTTGGAGCCCCTGCTGGAACAGGACGAGGAATTCAGCATGGACGATCTGATTCCTCGGTGCGTGGAACTGCTGCGGGAGACTTATGGCGGTATGTATGTGCTGCCCTATGCGTTCTATGCCAGAACCATTATGGCGCCAAGGGAGTATGTGGGGGACGATATGGGCTGGACATTGGAGGAATTCTGCAATATGGCAAACAGCCTGCCTGATGATGTAACCCTATGGAGCTCGGGCGGGGATACCCTCCTTAGTATGATCCTGGGCACCAATGGAAGCCGGTTTGTGGACTATGAAGCCGGAACCTGCGACTTTGAAAATCAGACGTTTATCGATCTGCTGAACGTCTGCCGGGACCGGTGCACGGAAGGGGACGACACAGAGGACGATATGCTTCAGGTGATTCCAATCATGGGACAGTTTGCGCAGTTTACCTATAACAATTTGCTCCCGGCAAAGGCGGCGGGGAAGACCATGATCGGCTATCCCGGCGCGGAAGGAAACGGCATGTGTCTGACCTTCCAGCAGTGTATGTCCATCACCGCATCGGCAAAGCATCCGGATGCTGCCTGGCAGTTTTTGCGGATGTTCCTGTCCGATGACGTCCAGAAAGAAACCCGCATATTCACACCCATTCGGGAGGATGTGTATCAGGAGCTGGAGAACGATATGGTGAAGAATAGCCCCGATGAGGCGACCCAGGAGGAATATGCCGAAGCAATCGCCATGCCCTATGACGCGGGCTGCGTGATGGTTTATGACGATCCTGCCATGGAAATTGCATTGGAGGAAGCGGCGGCATTCTTTGCAGGGGATAAAACCGCCGAGGATACCGCAAGCGTAATTCAAAGCCGGGTGAGCATCTACTTAGGCGAGCAGTCATAATTCGCAGAAGTCCCGATAAACCTGACGGGAAAGTCACCATCCTATAAAAACATCCACCGGACGGTCCAGCGTTGGACGGCTCCGGTGGATGTATGTTTTTGCAGTCAGGGCAGCGGCTCCGCGGTGCGCTTTCCGCTGTGGGTGCTCCGGTATTCGGTGGGAAGCATGCCACAGGCTTTGCGGAACATGCGGCTGAAATGGCGGGTGTCCTGGATGCCGACCTCCGCGCCGATTTCGTGGATTTTTCGGCTGGTGTGTTCCAGCAGGTATTTGGCGCGTTCCATGCGGAGGGCTGTAATATATTCCACAAAGGTTTTTCCGGTGCTTTGGCGGAATTTCATGCAGAAATAAGAGGAGGAAAGTCCCACATAGCCCGCTACCGCCTCCAGCCGCAGGGGTTCGGTATAGTGTGCCGCCAGGTACTGCCGGGCAGTGAGAACGGCAACGTCCTCCCGCTGATGCTCCTGCGCCAGCAGTCCCTCAATGTTGTCCCTTGCCCAATTGGTGACCGCTTCTTCAATTTTGCTGAGACTGTCCAGATTTTCTACCATGGGCGGCATGTTCTTTGCTAAATGTAGGTATTTTCGGCTCTCCACCACGGGGGAGTTGTCCTGCTCGCGAAATGCGGCAATCAGCACATCATTGATGGAAAGCGCCATGGAAAGATAGGCTGCGGCGTTGTCGGCGGTATCCAGACTGCGGTGGATGGTGTCGATGCACAGGGGAACGTCGCGGCTCTGAACACTGCGGGTCAGCGCTTCGGCGGTATCGGCGGAAAGAAAGCGGTGCTTTTCATAGTAGCGGGAGTAGTATCGGCGGTATTCCAGCACTCTGCCTCGTCCCTCGCTCAGCCGCATCCAGCCTGCCATTTTCGCGGACTGCATCAGCTGGGGAAGCTGCTCCGGCTGATCGGTTTCCAGCCCGATTCCGATGGAGATGGTGTTGATGCCGGTATACCAGGTAAATTCCCTGGTGCAACGGGAGAGAAATTCCTGACACAGCGCCCGCAAATCCGATGGGGGCGAGACGGTGTTCAGCAGAATAGAAAGACTGTGGTCCTTGACATAACACACCATGGCATGACATTCCGGCTGGAAAAACCGGCGGGCAAGGGCTTCTACCTGGAGTACCGGGAGAAATGCGTCGGCGTAAAGGGTTTCCTTGGGGCGCGGGTCCACCAGAATGTGAAGCGCCTGAAACCAGCCGGGGGTAAACGAAATCTGGTATTCGTACTCCAGGGCGGAAAAGTCCTGGAATATGGCAGAGCCGGAGCTGGTGACAATGGTGTCTTCAAAGAACTTTTTGTCGAGAACACGGCGCAGCTTTATGCTCTGCTCGGCTTCACTTCGCTGGTCTACGGTTTTGACGCAGCCCAGAAATCGATCCAGCGCCTGGGAAAGTGCTGTGATATCCCATGGATCAGGAATGCAGTCCCGCATGCCGCATCGCAGCAGCGCCAGCAGATGCTCCGGCTCCGGGGCAACGCCGCAGAGAAGATAGTAGGTTTGCGGCGTGTAGGGATGGGTTGCCTGCAGCAGCGGCAGGGCAGGGGCATTTTGGGCGTCCTGACAGATGACCAGATCCGGAAGAATGCCCAATATGGCAGGCACCGCCACCTGGGCATTGTCGGTGCGCTCAGTAAGCCGGAATTCCGGATGGGCTTGCAGATACGAAACGGCAGCCTGCTCCAGCTCCGGATCCTGACAATAGAGGACCACTGAGATCATTGCGAATCACTCCCGGGTTGATTTTGTACTATTATATCATAGAATGCAAAGGCTGTGGGGAAAAACGATGCAGCGTGTAAAACGAACCCTACCGCCGCACACGTGGTACGGCGGTAGGATGACAGGGGGGTTATCGCGCCATATAGCGGTCGTAAGCGGCTTGCTTCAGGTCAATGGCTTCCTGCATGCCCATTTCATAGAGCGTTGCAACAAAGTCCGGATACTGACCCATATCCTCTTCGCCGGTGACAAACTTCAACACATGCTCTGCCATATAGGTGCTCAGATCGGAGATCAGAGCCGTGTAGCGTTCGTCCTCCTCTGTGGTCATGGATGCACCGGTGGGATAGACATATTCACCGTCCATGCTGCCGCTGTTGATGGATTCCAGCGCTTCCACCTGGGCGTCGGTATAAACGTCCAGATCGGTGTTGATGGTCTGATAGTAGATGTTGTCCGCTTCTGCCAGGCAGTAGAGGGCTTTCTGTACCGTCAGGGTCAGACCCTCTTCGGCAGGCTGGGTCATCATATCGGTAAAGTGGGGCGTGCCGTCCTTCATCTCATAGCTGACACCTTCCACGCCGTACATGGCAAGCATGGAAACCTCCTGGGTATAATGGGCGTCCAGCCATTTGCATGCCAGCTCCACATTGGAGCAGGTGGCGGAAAGGCTGACGGCATAGCGGACCTGATAGGAGGCAGCGGTGGTAAAATGCAGCGTCTGGTCCTCGGTCTGACGGATGGCGGGCACTGCCACCAGATAACCGTCCTCAATCTGGCTGTTTAGCGTTTCCATATCCCGAACGCCAAAGCCCCAGAAGAAGCCAATCTGACCGGAGGTGACCAGATCCTGATAGGACATCTCGTTGGTATAGCTTTCAATGCCGGGCATGGTCAGTCCCTCGTTCATGTAGTCCTGAAGCATGGTCACGTAGGAGACAAAATCGTCCTCCACAATGGCACATTTTACCTGACCGTCCACCACATAGAACGGAACCTGAATGCCGGGAGAGGTCATAAAGAATGCCTTGATGTCATAGCCGGAGGCAAAGGAGCCAGCCTGATCGTCCAAATAGGAGTTGACCAGCATGGGATGCTCAATGCCAAGCTGCTGTTGGAAGGCAGTCAATACCTCATGTACCTGATCGTAGGTGGCGGGAACCTCCATGCCAACCTGATCCAGCCAGTCGCCGCGGACGAAAATACTGCCGGAAACCGGGGTGGCGATCTTGGGGTCCGTATAGGGATAGAAGCCGATGAGGTTGCCGCTGTCGGTGGTCAGGCTGTTTTTCATATCCGGGGTCAGCTCCAGAATGCGGCTGTAGTTGGGGCAATCCTCCAGATAATCTGCCAGATTCAAAAGAATATCGTCGGATACCGCAGTGTCCATGCCGCCGGAGTAATACTCTGTGGCGCCCAGCAGAATGTCCGGCAGGCTTCCGGCTGCTGCCTGAAGGTTGAACTGGGTCTGGGCATTTTCGGGAATATAGCACTCATAGTCGATGTGGACGCCGGTAAGCTCCTCCAACGCCTGCACGGAGGCATTGGTGCTGTAGTCGTCCATATAGCTGGTAAAGTTGGGGGACATGGTGGCAAAATACCGAAGTGTTTCGGTCTGCTCCGTCAGCGGAAAGCTGTATTCCACGGGGGTAAAGTCCTCGGAAGCCTGCGCTGCTTCCGGAGTGGACGCCTGCTCGGACGTTTCCTCCCGGACGGACGCTTCAGGCGTCGGCGTGGATGCCGGCGCTGCGGCGGTAGGTGCAGGCTCACTGCCGGACGATGCGGCAATTTCAGCGCTGGAAGCGGCTTGACCGCCGCAGCCGGCGAGCAGTCCCAGCGCCAGAATGACCGCGCCGAGCCGCTGGATGGTAGATGTCTTTTTCATGTTCGGTCCTCCTTGTTGTGATTCTGAGGGGCTTCCCTCGGTCAAGGCTATTATGCCAGCTTATTGGAGGGCTTGCAATGCGGCATTCTTACCATTTGGTGCATTATTTTTTGGAATTCGCTCAGGATTACACCAAAATACAGGAGGATTCTTCGAACTTCATAAAATTCTGCACCAAATCACAAGATAATGAATTGTTTTATTGTTTCGAATCCCATACAATGCAAAATGAGAGAATCCAAGAAATATACGCATAACATACGAAAGGATGAAGATACAATGAAGGATCGAAGCATTCCGTTTGGAGAAAAGCTGCTGACCCTGGTGGCAGGCGGCGAAGAGCGGGAGGTCAATGCAGCCGTTTATGGAGAGGACGCGGTGCTGGTGCTCAGCGATGCGTTTCCCACCTCTCCTTCGGACTTTACCGGTCGCGGGCGGGAGCCGTATCGAGCGGCGCTGGTGGTTCGGGACGGAAAGATTGCAGCGAATATGAGCGTCCGTCCGGCGCTGGTTGGCGGAAGCGTCAGCGATTCGGCAATGCAGGGCACCAAAATTGTCAGCCATACTCCGAACTTTAACCATGTAATTATAGAGAACTCCGAATATACCATGGAGGACTGCGATCTTCGGGCGGACACGGAGTCGGACGGAAAGCGGGTTTGCGATTTTGACGGCTACGGCTCCGTGGTCTGCGCCTATCGTGGAGCGAAGCTGACGGTAAAAAACAGCCGTCTTTATAGTAAGGGCGTTGCGAAACCGGTGCTGTTTGCCGACGGCGGTTCGGACGTTTTAATGGAGCACTGCACCTATGACTGCATGGGAGGCACCCTGTATGCGGGGTATCAGAACGCGGCGGGCTTTACCAAGATGGTGGCGCCTCCGTGGGTGCTGGGCATCACCGGCACTGCCCGGGGCACCAATCTCATGGGCGAGCTTTCCACCATGACCATTGCCGACTGCGATTGCCGCGCCAACGACTGGGGTGTTATCTCCACCGATGGCGGGCATGAGATGGCGCTTTATGTGGTGGATTCCAAAATCACGCTGCTGGGTCAGGGCACCATGGAGGACAACCCCTTTACCCATCGCTTTGGACCGGGCTACGGCATCTATGCGGCAGGCTGCGATGAGTTTATTTATGGCACCGAGTTCAATGTGGGTACCTATGCCATCATCGGCATCGGCGGCAACATTACCCTCCAGTCCTCCAATACCGCGGTAACGCCCAGAAAGAAGTATCTGGTGCCCACGGGACGGTTTGCACCCATGCCGCCGGACGGTCATCGGGGCGAGGTAATGGACGTGTTCTGGGAGGATGAGCCGGTGTTTGCGCCGATCCAGGGCAAGGGGCGTCCCACCGTGGTAAATTCGGACGGCTGGGGCTTTATGTTCCATGGGGACTGCAACATTTCGCTGCTGGACGGAACGGTCTGCGATACCGGCTATGCCACGTTCCTGTTCCGGGCAGTGGGCGGCAATGTGGTGGTGGACAACAGCGTACTCCGCAGCGGCGACGGCGTGATTCTACAGCTCATTGACAATGATGACAAGGCGGTGGGCGGTCTGTTTACGCCGGATATTTTTGACGAGAACGGAACGTTGATTCAGCCCCATATGGGTCCGATTTTCAACCATGAGTTTTTTGAGCATCCGGGCTATCCGGGCATTGACTACGATACGGAATGCGTCTCCTCCGGCAAAAAGGTGACGGCGAAGTTTACCAATTGCACCGTTCAGGGCGACTTCTACAATGCCACCGGCTATCGCAAGCTGGGAGACAATGTACAGGGACAGGGCGAGGCACTGGAGCTGGTCTTCGGGCATGGCGCCAGAATCACCGGCACGGCAACGGCTGCCACCGCAAAGCATGTGGACGAGCGGGGAAGAGACAAGAATCTCTTTACCATGGAGGAATACTATTATCTGGGACATGTAAAGAATCTGCCCCATGATAACGGCGTTAATCCCGTCACCGTGGCGCTGGAGGAGGATGCCCACTGGACGGTAACGGGCACCTGCCTGCTGTCGGCGCTGACAATTAGCGAGCATGCGGTGCTGGACGCGCCGGAAGGAAAGCGGCTGGTGGTGAAGCTGGATGGCGAAGAGATCCAGCCCGAGGCAGGAAAATCCTATGCCGGCAAGCTGGAGCTGGAGGTGCTGTAATTTCCCTGATAAATTGGAGGTGTGAGTATGGAACATCAGGTTCTGCAATTTGACGATGCCATTGACGCACGCTATCAAAAGCATGATGGCGGACAGGACCAGAGAAAAGGCGTTGCCCGAGCAGCGGATTTTGCCGATTATCCGCTGATTCCGGACCCGGAGGCAGCGGCGCTGCTGGTATCCCTGGATATTTATCGAGGGGTGCCCCAGGGCGGCGATGTGTTTTCCTTTGGAACGGAGGATTTGCTGGCGGAAAGCGCATTTCAGCGCATGCTGGAGCGCACGCTGGGCATGGATATGGAGGAGATTAAAAAGATTCCCCGTTCGGACGGCGGCATTTCTTATGGAGCGGCGCTGGAGCGGGTCAACCGTCTGATGGGCGAGCGGAAGGCGGCGGGAAAATACCCCATGGATGCGCCGCTGAACCGAAGCATGGCGGTGGAACTGGTAGCGTCCGCCCTGCACCGGTCGGATGGCAGCGGAAAAATCCCCTATCTCTACTATGTGCCGGAAAATAGAACCCTTTGCACACTGCGGCTGCCGAACAA
>CAJKNS010000030.1 GCA_905201305.1 uncultured Eubacteriales bacterium | reverse complement strand
GGCTACAGCTATACCCTCTATAAGCGGCTGCTGCGGCAGAAGTATCCGGGTCAGCAGATTCTGCTGCGGCGATTTGTATCCGATGCCTACGACTTCCAGCAGATCGAGCAGATGTATGAGGAGAAGGACCCGGATCAGCCCATGTTCCTGTTCAACGTCACCATGCAGAATCATTCCAGTTATAATCAGAAGTATGATAATTTCGATCAGGAGGTCTACCTTACCTCCACCAAGGGGGATTATCCCAAGACCGATCAATATCTGTCTTTGATTAAAAAGACGGATGAAGCCTTTGAGGACCTGCTGAATTATTTCAAAAATGTGGACGAGCCCACGATTATCCTGATGTTTGGCGACCATCAGCCCTTTATTGAGGACAGCTTCTATTCCGAGGTTATGGGGCAGAGCATCAGCGAGATGGACGGCGAAACCCAGCAGAAGCGGTATATCACCCGGTTCATCCTCTGGGCGAACTATGACATTCCCGCGGGCTGGGTGGATGAGATCAGCATGAACTATCTCAGCACGCTGCTGCTCCAGGTGTCCGGACTCCAGACCACCCGGTATAACGACTATCTGGCAGGACTGTATACCAAGCTGCCGGTGATTACTGCCATGGGCTGCCGGGACGCGCACGGGAACTTCTTCCAGGCGGACGAGCAGAATCCGCTGGAGCCGGAGATTGCCGACTATCGGAGGGTTGCCTATAACAATCTGGCAGACCTGAAGGGACGCGCCAACAGCGTGTTCTATCTCCAGGACACAAAAATGGAAAACTGAATCTCGATTCTGAAACGGACTGGCAGCAGGTGATACTTGCGTGCCGGTCCGTTTTTCGGTATGATAAAAAATAAGAACGGGATGGAAGAATCAACGGGAAACTGCGTCTTAGAGATTAGAAGGACGAAAGGAGGGGAAGCGATGGAGGACAGGGAGATTATCCGGCTGTATCAAAAGCGGGATGAACAGGCAATTTCGGCATCACGAAGCAAATACGGTGCCTTTCTCTATGGCATTGCCATGAGTATTCTGCACCAGAATCAGGATGCGGAGGAATGCGAAAGCGATACCTATCACAATGCGTGGCGGCACATCCCGCCGGACAATCCGTGGGCGCTGCGGGCATATTTGGGCAAAATCACTCGGCGGCTTTCCATCTCCCGCTACCGAAAGAACCATGCGGAAAAACGGAATTCGGAGATGGAGCTGCTGCTGGAGGAGCTGGACCAGTGCATTCCGGATTCCTCAACGCCGGAGCAGTCGCTGGAGGCAAAGGAACTGGGGGAGATTATCAGCAATTGGCTGATTCATTTGCCGGAGCAGCAGAAAAAGCTGTTTGTGCGGCGATATTGGTTTGGTGACAGTCTGGAGCAGCTATCTCGGGAGTTTGAGCTTCCCAGAGGACTGATTTCCCAGCGGCTGAGCCGAATGCGCAGTAAGCTCAAGGTGTATCTGGAGCAGCAGGGGGTGAGCCTATGAAGGATCGGAAAAAGTCGGAGCGCTTGCTGGAGGGCATCGGAGAGATTCGGGATGAGCTCATTGAATCCTCGGCTGTCCTGAAAAATGGAGCAAAGCATACCCTTGGCATTCTGGCTGCGGTGATTACGTTAATCATTATCACGCCCATTGCGTGGGTGATGGTGAGCTTTGCCGGGGGTATGGGAGGAAACGATTCCGGCATACTCGTAAATTACGACGGAAATGTATACCAATCCTATCGCGGTCCGATGTTCCCGCTGACGGCAGCGGGAGAAATCGGCGCGGTAACCGCAGAGCGTAATCTCACCCTGGATTTTTCCCCTTATGTGACGAAGGAAACGACCCTCGAGGACGGCACAAAATACAATACAGAGGATGCTGCTGCCATTATTACCGATACCTATACCCTGAAAAACAGCGGTACGGAACCAATCTCGTTGGAGCTGCTGTATCCCTATCAGTCTTCAGGAAGAAAGGAAGCAGAAGGGAAGACGCCTGACATTCAGGTGGACGGAAAATTGGCGGACAGTTCACTGCTGCTTGGTGCATCAGTGGGAGCGCAAAGCTCCTGGGAGGATTACAATACGCTGGTTGGCACAAATACCATTGAGAATACGCAGCCGATTTCTGCGGATACCCCGGTGACGGTCTATACGTTTTCGAATGTGGTGATTCAGGGGACTACGGGAGAAAGGTTCCAACTGAAGGTGGCGGAAACGGCAGACAGCGGCGGCGTTTTCACATCCGGTTTGGATGGCGCAATCCGGCAAGAGGAAGGGAGCGAATATACCTGGCTGTATACCGGAAGCCTTGGAGAGAACGACACGGCGCAGGTGGCAGTGGTTCACGGTCAGCTGGGGGATTATGAAATCTATGCCTATGGCGATCCTGGCAGAGCTGCGGAAGCAACGGTCACGGAAACGGAGACAACGCTGGGCGCAGCCTTACACGACGTCATTGCCAGGGAACTGAGCTGGAACCCGGACCAGACCGAAGCAGAAAACAGCTGGCTGGAGACCGTGCTTCTGTCTGGCGCATTGGGAACCTATCTGTCTCAGGAGGACGGTCTTCTGAGCGAATATATTGGAAATCTGCTGTGGGAGGACAGAGTGTTTTACCGTTCCTTCCGGACGGAAATTCCGGCAGGGGGAGAGCTTATGGTTTCCATCCGGCAGCTCAAATATCCCAGCGGAACCCAGCAGAACGATCCTGCCCAGGCAGAAGCGGGAGAAGGGGCAGACGGTTATGACATGGTGACCACCATGGGCACGCAGATTCCCATGACGACGCTCACTGCGCAGCTGGAAAACTGCGATGCCGTAGAAATTCGGGACCAGAATTTCGGCTTTGATCCGGAGCACGGAATCCTCCAGGTGACCCTTGATCCGAAGAAGCCGGAATACTATATCAACGTGACGAAAAAATAAAGGGGGCAATTTAGTACGGCACAGTTCAGCGGGAATGGAGCGTATTTTCTTTGACAAATTACAGCGTGAAGACTATAATATGGGGCATAAATCACACAGGAGCGTTAGACCATGAACAAAACCAATAAAACCAACGCCATGCGCCTGATGGACGCGGCAAAGATTTCCTATCGGGCGGTGGAATATGAATATGACGAAAGCGACCTGGGCGGCGAGCATGTGGCAGCGGTCACTGGCATGAATCCTGATCAGGTATTCAAAACGCTGGTGGCGCGAGGAGAGAAGCAGGGCATTCTGGTGTTCTGCATTCCCGTCAGCTGCACGCTGGACCTCAAAAAAGCAGCCCATGCAGCAGGGGACAAGAAGGTAGAGATGATCCACATGAAGGAGCTGCTGGGGCTCACCGGCTATATCCGCGGCGGCTGCAGTCCTGTGGGCATGAAGAAGAAATATCCCACGTTTATGGATGAAACTGCCGAGCTGTATGATGAAATTGCCATTTCTGGCGGTGCGCGGGGACTGCAAATGGTGTTAAATCCGTTAAAGCTCATGGAGTATGCGGACATCACATCGGCAGATCTGGTGGAATATTGATTCTTTTTGCAAAGTGTGATAGGATAGAGTCAAAATCAAGGAGGTACCTGTAATGGATTACGAATACAAAACCCGGGGCGTATGCTCCAGAAAAATCAATTTCTCCGTGGAGAACGGCAAGGTATGTAAGGTGTCCTTTGACGGCGGCTGTAACGGCAACGGCAAGGGCGTTGCGGCGCTGGTGGAGGGCATGGACGTGGATGAGGCAATCCGCCGGATGGAAGGCATCAAGTGCGGCATGAAAAACACCTCCTGTCCCGATCAGCTGGCACAGGCACTGCGTCAGACGAAAAATTCATAAACAAAAAGGTGTACTGCATAAATGGATTGCAGTACACCTTTTTTATAGCTACGGCGGCGTGGGGGAGCTCCGAACAATGTCCATAAAGCACTGCATGGGACCGGATATGAATTTGTCCTTGTGCCAGGTCAGCGCCATGCGCCGGGTAAAATCAATGCCGGTGACCTGAAGCTCTGCCACCTCGCCCCGCTCTAAAAACGGATATGCCAGCTGATAGGGCAGGATCGCCACGCCCTCCCGGTGCTTTGCGGCTTCCAGCAGCACAAGAGAACTGGCGGATTCCCATTGGGGCGTTAGCTCCAGTCCCAATGCCTGCATTTCCGATTGAAACTGATCCCGGACGCCGGCACCCTTTTCCCGCAGCAGCAGCGGCGCCTGGGAGAGCTGCTGGGCAGTGATGGAGTCATAGCGCTGGAGGAGATCGTCCAATGCGGTGACTGCCACCAGCCGGTCCTGGGCAACGATTTCCTGCTTTAAATCCGGCTCGTCTTGGAATTCCTCCATAATCGCAAGGTCGATGGCAGCGGAACGCAGACGGCGCTTGAGCTCGCTGCCCTTCCAGACCTGAATGTGAATCTGGGAGGCAGGCAAACGCTTGCGGAATTCCGCCAGCCAGGGATGCACCAGCATACCGGCTGTGAAAAACAAGCCCAGCTCCAGAGATTGGGGCAGCGCATCGTTCTGCATGGCGGCTTCCATATCGTCGAACATGCCAAGTATTTTTTCCGCATACAGGAACAGGCGCTTTCCTGCTTCGGTGGGATAGAGCTTTCGATACAGGCGCTCAAACAGCGGAACCCCATAGTGGTCCTCCAGCTCGCGGATCGCCTGGCTGACCGAGGGTTGGGTCATATAGAGCTTTTGGGCGGCGGCGGTCATGCTGCCGGTGATGTAGACGCTTGAAAAAATTTTCAGATGACGGGTGGTCATGTTTTGTCCTCCAATCCCGCATCGGCAAAGCCCTGACGGAATACTTTCTTATTGTAGTTATAAAAGCGAAGCCTGGTATCTCCGGCGGAAAACTCCGTGTAGGAGTAGAGAAAGCGGTGCTTCTGCCGGAACGTCTGAATCCGGTCATAGGAAAGCTCCATCAGAATTTCCCCAACGCTTCCGTCCGTTTTTGCGGAAAACAGCGTCAGCTTGGAAGGACCAAAGGCAATACCCATGAGGTTTTGAAAGGAATTCCCGGACAAGGTACCCACGGCGGTGGCATAGGAAAACAGCTTGCGGCGGTCCAGGTATTCGGTCAATTGCTCTATGACCTGAGATAAGCGCATACCAATCATCTCCTTAAGGATTTCATTATAGCACAAAAATCAGAAGATGACAATCTGAAACACTTTTTGGAGGTAATGTAGAAAAATCCGGTGGAAAGACATAGAATTCCGCTATTGTTTATAAAAAGCATAAAACCATGTTGACAAAGTAGGTATTGGGAAGTATAATACCCACAACGATTCCAAAGAAAGGAGAAAGCAGCTATGACCGTTGGCAGCAGAAGCATGATGAACATGTTTGGAATGTGCATGGGCTCCATGTGCATGTGCCACTGCGCCAATTTTCATAAAATGCTTTCTCGCTAAGATCATACCGGCATAGCCGGAGCAGGTAATTTGTGCGGGAAGCAATGGGCTTCCCGCTTTTTTACTGACTGGAGGAATCAACCATGAGATATATCCTGAACCCGGTGCGATGCACCAAATGGAACGGACGAATGTGTGCTCAAGCACTTCGCATATGCTGAACATATTCATATTACAAAGGAGTCTTTTATCATGAAAAAACAGAAAATCGTAGCTCTGCTGCTGGCAGTGTCCTGTGTGCTGGGACTTTCCGCCTGCGGCAGCAAGGACAACGGCAGCGCTGCTGCATCCACCTCCACCGCAGCTTCCACGCAGGAAACCAAGACCGAGGCGAAGACCACCGGCACCCTGCAGATTGCAATCCCCAACGACACCACCAACGAAGCACGCGCACTGCTGCTGCTCCAGGACCTGGGCTACATCAAGCTCAAGGATGGCGCCGGCATCACTGCCACCAAGGCTGACGTTGCTGAGAACCCCCTGGGCATCGAGTTCGTAGAGGCTGAGGCTGCTCAGCTGCCCAACGTGCTCCAGGATGTGGACTACGCAGTCATTAACTCCAACTATGCCATTGCCGCAAACATGGATCCCATGACCCAGGCTCTGAAGATGGAAGGCTCCTCCTCCGCATATGCCAACATTGTTGCTGTGAAGGAAGGCAACGAGGAGACCGATAAGACCAAGGCGCTGGTTGCCGCTCTGGAGAGCCAGAAGGTTGCCGATTACATCACCGAAACCTACAAGGGCAGCGTTGTGAGCACCGTTGACAACCCCGGCGACGGCTTTGACAGCACCGTAGATTACGATGCACTGAAGGGTCAGACCATTTCCGTGGCTGCTTCTCCCGCACCCCATGCCGAGATTCTGAAGATCGCCCAGGAGATCCTGGCTGAGAAGGACATCACCCTGGACATTCAGGAGTATCAGGATTATGTTATCCCCAACAATGTAGTTGAGCAGGGCGAGTGCGATGCAAACTACTTCCAGCATCAGCCCTATCTGGACGACTTCAATAACGAGAACGGCACCCACCTGGTTTCCGTGGCTGCCATCCATGTTGAGCCCATGGGTCTGTACGGCGGCAAGCAGACGACCCTGGACGCTCTGGAGCAGTAAACAAAATAAAAACGCCGGCAAACAAAGCCGGCGTTTTTGTGCTGAAAAAGGAGGTCAAGAAATGATCGAGATCAAACATCTTTCCAAGTCCTTTGAAACGGCAGGGGGCACTGTGGAGGCGCTGAAGGACATCAATTTGACCATTGAGGACGGCGACATTTACGGCATCATCGGTATGAGCGGCGCCGGTAAAAGTACGCTGGTGCGCTGCATCAATATGCTGGAGCGACCCACAGAGGGCTCTGTTGTCATTAACGGAAAGGAAATGGGAACGCTCAGCGCCCATGAGCTGCGGGAAGCACGGCGGGATATCACAATGATTTTCCAGGGCTTTAATCTGCTGATGCAGCGGAACTGTCTTCGGAATATCTGCTTTCCGCTGGAGCTGTCCGGCATGAAGAAGTCGGATGCCAGAAAAAAGGCGATGGAGCTGCTGAAACTGGTAGGGCTTCCGGATAAGGCAAAAAACTATCCGGCGCAGCTTTCCGGCGGTCAGCAGCAGCGAATTGCCATTGCCCGGGCGCTGGCAACCAATCCCAAGGTGCTGCTGTGCGACGAGGCGACCTCCGCACTGGACCCCAGCACCACCCATTCCATTCTCCAGCTGATTCGGATATCAACAAAAAGCTGGGCATCACCTGCATTATTATCACCCACCAGATGAGCGTGGTAGAGGAAATCTGTAACCATGTTGCCATCCTTGACGGCGGACAGGTGGCAGAGGAGGGCGCGGTTGGCACCGTTTTCTCCAGTCCCAAGTCCCAGGCGGCGCGTCGGCTGGTGTTCCCTCAGGGCGAGGACGATCTGGTGTCCAATCCCGGTACCGAGGCGAGAATCCGCGTGATTTTCAACGGCGCCAAGGCAGCCGGTACCCCGCTGATTGCCACCATGGCGAGCGAAAAGCACATTCTGGTGAACATTCTTTCCGCCAGCACCCGCGCCATCGAGGACCGGGCTTACGGCAGCATGTTGCTGGGGGTTCCCGGCGGTCCGGATGTGGTGAAGGAAACCATCGAGTATCTCACCGGAGTTCCCGATGTGATTGTAGAGGAGGTTTAAGCGATGTTTGACAATCTGTTTTCTGCGGATTCCGTGCAGCTGGCATGGGAGGTCATTCGGGCGGAGATCCCCTTTGCGATTTGGGAAACCTTTTATGTAACGGTGGTATCCACGGCACTGGCTGTGGTGATCGGACTTCCCTTAGGCGTTCTGCTGGTGGTGGGCGATAAGAACGGCGTTCTGCCGCTGCCCCGCTGGCTGATGCAGGTGCTCAACGTAATTATCAACCTGCTGCGTTCGATTCCATTTCTGATTTTGATGATTATGGTGTTCCCACTGTCCCGGCTCATTGTGGGCACCACCGTTGGCACCGTGGCAACCATTGTACCCCTGGTGGTGGCAGCGTTCCCCTTTGTGGCGCGGCTTGCGGAAACCAGCCTGCGGGAGGTCAGCCCCAATATCATTGAAGCGGCGCAGTCCATGGGTGCGTCTCCCTTCCAGATTATTGTGAAGGTAATGATTCCTGAGAGCGTCCCTTCTCTGATTTCCAATCTCACCACCGCCATTACCACCATTCTTGGCTACTCTGCCATGAGCGGTATCATCGGCGGCGGCGGACTGGGCAAGATCGCCATCAACTACGGCTATTACCGGTATAAATATCTGGTAATGCTGGTGGCGGTTATCCTGCTGATTATTCTGGTGCAGATTTTCCAGACGGTCGGCACCCGGCTGACCGTGAAGCTGGATCGGCGGCTGAAACGGTAACATAAACAAAGGACGAGGCTTTTGCCTCGTCCTTTTTGCGTTTTGAAATGGATTATGCGATAAACACCAGCGTGCCGCCGGAAGCCAGAGACTTGTTCTCACCTGCGCCGCGAACGGTAATGGTCACACCTGCTGCGGCGTCCAGACCGTCTGCGCTGCCAATGAGCGTGATCTCAGAATCATGGGTGGCGGTAAAGCTGCTGCCCTCGGTGAGCTGAAGCTGGGGGAATCCGGTGATGGCACCGGTGATGGCGGTGTCCACCAGGTTCAGGCAGGTCTTCCGCTCCGGGTCCTGGCAATGGAAATCGCCCAGCACCTCCATGGACTCCATGCACAGCTGCACACCGTAATCGTCCTGGGCATGGCTGCGGGTCTGATAATAGAATGTATCATCGGTGAGCATGGTTTCCAGAATCACGCCGTCCTCGGAGATCATGCGGCAGTTCTTGAGATAGATATCCAAATTGGTGGACTTGCAGCGGAACATGGGACCCTTAGAGGTGAGATCGGTATCCGTCATGCGAATGGTGCCGATGTCCTCCAGATCGTGCATGCCGCCATGGATCAGGAAACCGTATCCCTTGCAGCTGCCGGTGACGTCCTGCATCTGAATGGAGGAGTTGCCGTCCTGAATGCCGAATACATTGCCGGAGGACATGGTGCAGCGGTTGAGTACCACATGGCAGCCGTTGTCCGAATAGATGCAGTAGCCGTTGCCGCCCATGTCGATGGAAGAATCGTTGGCTTCCAGATAGCAATAGCCGCCGGAGGAATCGGTGGACAGGGCTGCCCATGCCTCGCCATAGATCTTGCAGCGATAAAAATAGCTTTCAGAATTGTCCATGGAAAGATGGGTGCGGCAGTTGCCACCTAGCCCCAGAGGCGCAGGAGGCTCCATCATACCGGGACCAATCACCGGAACATAGCCTTCGGGCAGGGGACCGCCATAGGTTTTCAGCTCCGAATCGAATACCTTTAAAGTAGCGCCGGTGGTGGCAATGGTGGCGGCACGGGTGGAACCGTTGGTGATGAGCTTGCCGTTCCGGATATCTACCTTTGCGCCGGACTCTGCCAGCACAGCGGCGCCCTTACAGGTGAAATCGCTGCATCCGCAGCCGCTGAGAGAGATTTCGGGGTCCAGCAGAACAGAGGTGCCGCCTTCTACCACCACAGCGTTCAGCTCCGGCATGTCGCTGTCAAGCCGGAGAGACAAGATGTTGCCCTGCTCGGTTACGCCGCCGGAATAGGACGCCTTTCCGGAACGCTGGGCATTGACTGCGCCCTCCGTCAGCCAAAGTGCCGCCTCCTGCTGCTCCGGATGCGCAAAGGGGGGACGATTATTTTTTGCCAGCGGATTTCTTCCGCAGATGAATTTCGTTTTTTCGTTGAGATTTGCCATTGTATCGGCTCCTTCCTTGCAATGTTAATAGTATGGTAGCAGAACATTTTCCCTCCGTCAATCCTTCGGATACAAAATGATAGGGTGAATTGCAAAATGATAAGGCAATACCGCGCAAATCGGTAGAATCCGCAGACGAATTTGTGCGGTGTTGCCATAAGTTTCATTCCGAAATGTAAATGGTTTCGGAGAAATCAGAATTGTTGCGGCGTCACGTGATCTGGTATAATGCGTCTATACAACTGCGAAAGATGGAGGTATTCCTATGAAACGAAAAAGAATGGCGGCGCTGCTGCTGGGCGCTGCTATGGTGGTTGGGCTTGCGGGCTGCGGTGATGCGGCATCAGAAGGTACCACAGCTCCCGCTGAGACGGCAGCAAAAGCACCGGAAACAACGGGACCGGCTGTTGTGGAATCCGCGGCATCCGCAGAACCCGCAGCATCCACATCCAGTGAGGTGACCGAAGAGACGGAACCGGAGATCGACTACAATGCCCTGGTCAAGGACTATGAGGTGGACTTTTCCGGACTGACATTTGATTCCGCAAAGTGGAGCTATGACGCCGACAATGACGTATACTATCAGATTGGCGTGCAGTATTGCAGCCAGCCTGCTGCGCTGGATTACGAAACCCTGGCGGTGGTGGTGCCCGGCGCCTATCTCACCGGCACGGACAACGGCGACGGCACCTATACCTGCGCGGTCAATCCGGACGGAACCATAAACGGCTTTACTGCCGAAACTGCGCCCATGATGCTGCCGGTCAATACTGCCGGCTATTCCGCTCAGGCGGAGGCAACCGCTTATAGCTATAGCTCCGTATCGGCGTATCTGGATGCGGGCTATGTCTATGTTTATTCCGGCTGCCGGGGCAGAAGCAACGGCTATAACGACGATGGCACCCTTGCCTATGCAGGTGGAGCGCCTTGGGGTGTAACGGATCTGAAGGCGGCAGTGCGCTATCTTCGGCTGAACAACGATACCATTCCCGGCGATCCCGAGCGGATTTTTGCCTTTGGTCACAGCGGAGGCGGTGCGCAGAGCGCGGTATTGGGCGCCAGCGGAGACAGCAGCCTGTATTTTGACTATCTGGCATCCATCGGCGCAGCCATGTATGATGAGGACGGCAATTATATCAGCGACGCTATCTGCGGCGCCATGTGCTGGTGCCCCATTACATCTCTGGACTATGCAGACGAAGCCTATGAGTGGAACATGGGGCAGTATATGGACTCGGGTACCCGGGCTGAGGGCGCCTGGACTAAGGCGCTTTCGGAGGATCTTGCCGCCTGCTATGGCGAATATGTGGGCAAGCTGGGACTCAAGGATGAAAACGGCAGCGAGCTGACGCTGGAGCCGTCCGACGATGGCGTTTATGCTTCCGGCAGCTACTATGACTATGTGCTGGGGCAGATTGAAACCTCCCTCAACAACTTCCTGGAGGATACGGAGTTCCCCTATACCCCCAGCAATTCCATGATGGCAGACGGCGGCTTTGGACCTCCGCCGGACGGCGGTGCAGGCGGTCCTCCTGACGATGGCGGTCCCATGCCCTGGCTGTCCGGTGACACCGAGACTGAGAGCGTGACATATGAAACCCCCGAGGACTATATCAATTCTCTCAATGAAGAGGAAAACTGGGTAGAATATGACGGCGAAAAAGCCCATGTACTGAGCATCGCCGCCTTTGCACGGCAGCAGAAGAATGCCAGCAAGAGCGTTGGCGCGTTTGACGATCTTTCCCGCAGTCAGGCGGAGAACTATGTGTTTGGCGACAGTCAGAACGACGCCCTCCATTTTGACGCAGCCATGGCAGCGATTCTGGAGGAAAATCAGGACAAATACAGCCAGTATTCCGACTTTGATCCCCAATATGTGACGGATTATCAGGAGTTTAAGACCTCCGTGGACGATTGGGGCAGCGATTCCCTTACTCGTCAGAACATGTATAACCCCATGTACTTCCTGTCTGACTGCTATGAGGGCTGCGGCTCGTCCCATGTGGCGTCCCACTGGCGGATTCACACGGGAATTACCCAGGGAGATACGGCGCTGACCGTTGAGATGAATCTGGCACTGGCACTGCAGCAAAATGAAAACGTGGATGACGTGGAGTTCCAGACCGTTTGGGGTCAGGGACACACCATGGCGGAACGCACCGGCTCAGGCGAAACCAATTTCATCGCCTGGGTGGCGGAATGCCTACAGTAAAGAAAGAATGAGCGATCCCCCCGCTGCGGCACGGCTGCGGCGGGGGATTTCCGTCACTTGACCTTGGGCGCTTTGGGCATTATAATAATTCCGTTCAAAAGAAAAAACGCGCCAATGGCGTGATAATGGAGGTAATCATATGCTGCTGACTTGCCCTGAGTGTCAGAATCAGGTGTCCGATCAGGCGGAAGCCTGCCCCAAGTGCGGATATCCCGTGAAAAAGATGATGGAGCGGATGCGGATTTTTGTATTTGACCACGAAACCATGACCGGAAAAACTCCGGCAGACGATGCTGCCATTGAGGTGGCAGAGGACTTTTACGGCGAACTGCTGGCATCCGGAGACGGTCGCGTCTGGAATTCCGGCGGACAGGTGGTTGCGGAATTCCGCTACAAATAAGAGGGAGAATCTATGACCGATTTAATCAATCGTATTTTACCCCGGGTGCAGAAGCCAGCCCGCTATACCGGCGGCGAGTATAACGAGATCATCAAGGATAAGTCTCAGGTGGAGATTCGGGTGGCGTTTTGCTTCCCGGATACCTATGAAATCGGCATGTCCAACGTGGGCATGCGGATTCTCTATGGCATTATGAACAATATGGAGGGGGTATGGTGCGAGCGAGCCTTTGCCCCCTGGGGGGATATGGAGGAGGAGATGCGGAAGCATCACCTGCCGCTTTGGACCCTGGAGAGCCATGATCCCCTGGAGGAATTTGATGTCATTGCATTTTCTCTGGGTTATGAGATGGCGTATTCCAATGTGCTCAATGTGCTGGAGCTGGGGAATATTCCGCTGAAATCCTGCGATCGCGGGGATAGCCTGAAGCATCTGGTGATTGCGGGAGGTACCAGTGTCTATAATCCGGAGCCCATGGCGGATTTTTTGGATCTGTGCATTGAGGGCGAAGGAGAGGACGTGGACGTGGAGCTGCTGGAATGCTACCGAAGCGCCAAGCGCCGGGGACTCAGCCGCCATGCCTTTCTGCTGGAAGCAGCGAAAATCCCGGGCATTTATGTGCCCTCTCTTTATGAGCATACGTATAACGACGACGGCACCATTCGGGAGATTATCCCGCTGGAGGGCGCGCCCAAAACCGTAACCAAGCGCATTGTACAGAACATGGATGCGGCATATTATCCCACAGAGAGCATTGTGCCCTCCACCCAGATTGTCCATGATCGGACGGTGTTGGAGCTGTTCCGGGGCTGTATTCGGGGCTGCAGGTTCTGTCAGGCGGGCTTCTGCTATCGTCCGGTCAGAGCCAAAAGTCCGGAGCGGCTTTATGAGCTGGCGGTGAAGAGTCTGGAGAATTCCGGCTACGATGAAATGACCCTGTCCAGCCTTTCTACCTCCGACTATAAAAAGCTGGGGGAATTTGCGGATAAAATGCTGGATTACTGCATTCCACGGGGCATCAATCTGAGTCTGCCGTCTCTGCGTGCCGATAATTTCTCCGTGGAGCTGATGCAGAAGGTGCAGAAGGTCCGGAAAAGCGGATTGACCTTTGCACCCGAGGCAGGCACCCAGCGGCTTCGGGACGCCATCAACAAAAATGTTACCGAGGAGGATATCATCCGCTCCTGCTCCACCGCATTTGCAGGCGGCTGGAATAAGGTGAAGCTCTATTTTATGCTGGGCTTGCCCACGGAAACCGACGAGGACGTATTGGGTATTGCGGATCTTGCTTATAAGGTGCTGAAGGCATGGCGGGAGAATACCCCCAACCCCAAGCGTCCAGTGACCATTACCATCTCCACGTCGTTCTTTGTGCCGAAAAACGGAACTCCATTCCAGTGGGAGGCGCAGATTACCCCGGAGGAATATCTCCGCCGCTGCGCGCTGCTGAAATCCCACCTCAAGGGACGGAATTTCCAGTATAACTATCATCCCTCGGACCTCAGCATGCTGGAGGCGGCGTTGTGCCGCGGAGATCGGAAACTCTGCAAGGTGCTGCTTCGCGCCCATGAGCTGGGCTGTAAAATGGACGGCTGGACCGACTATTTCTCCATGGAAAAGTGGCTCCAGGCATTTGAAGAATGCGGTGTAGATCCCAAATGGTATGCCCAGCGGGAGTGGGGCGAGGATGAAATCTTCCCCTGGGAGACGATTTCCATCGGCATTCCCAAGAAATTCTTCTGGAAGGAACGGCAGGCGGCTTATCGCTCGGAGATTACGCCGGACTGCCGCAAGCAGTGTACCGGCTGTGGGGCAAACCGGCTGTATACAGGAGGAGTGTGCGATGAATAGACTGCTGTTTGAAAAGACCGGAAAGGCGATCTACATTTCTCACCTGGATACCATGGCGATGTTTCCGCGGGTATTTCTCAGGGCAGGGCTGCATATCAAGTTTACCCAGGGCATGAGTCCCCATGCCTATG
>CAJKNS010000029.1 GCA_905201305.1 uncultured Eubacteriales bacterium | reverse complement strand
GGGCACCCCGGCTGTCACCACCCGCGGCATGGGTCCTGCCGAGATGAAGGAAATTGCCGATTGCATCGCCGACTGCATCTACCATTTCGATACCAAGAAGGACGAAATCACTGCCCGGGTGGATGCCCTGACTGCAAGATTCCCCCTGTACGAATAATCAAATATATCTAGCAAGGAGACGGCTCTGCTGAGTCGTCTCCCTTGTTTTAACTCGATTATGTGGAAAGCTCCCGCTTTAAACCCGGTGCAATCCGCCCGAAGAACAGGAGAAGCGTCACCAGTGCGCCTGCCAAATCCGAAATGGTCGCCGCCCAAAACACCTGCTGTGCTGGCAGAAACAGCGGCAGAAGCAGCACCTTCTTTCCTCCAATTGGGTTTTACAAAAACGTCTCCGGAGTTCCGGAGACGTTTTCGGTAATACCGCAGTTATTTCAGCACCACGCAGTCCCGTCCCAGCAGCTCCCGCAGCTCGTCCAGCAGCATTTCATCCACCAAACAGGTGGTGCCCATGCGCTTTTTCGTATCCGCGAAAAACAGGACGGTTCTGGTACGTCCCGGGAACATATGGAGAATGGGCTTGAGCTTTCGGAACTGCCGCCCCTCCATATTGTCCAGCTTTAAATACAGCGTCTGCCCGGGCTGTGCCAGGGACTGGACGGGTTTCCGGTATTCGCTCTGCCGCGGTCTTTGCTCCTTCACCGGCTGGGCTTCCGGCGACAGTCCCAGCGCTGCGTCCTCCAGGGGAATGGCGCTGTCAGTCATCAGCTGTGGCTCCTTTTCGTCCCGAGCGGAAATCCGCCCCTTTGCCAGCACCGCAAAGTTTTCCTGTAAGCAGCCGCCATACTGCGCCAGCACTCTGGAGAAGCAGAGCATTTCCATGGCGCCGGTATCATCCTCCAGGGTCACATATGCCATCAGCGAGCCGTTCTTGGTGGTTTTACTTTTCAGCTTCGTAACAATGCCCGCCACTGCCACCAGCTGTCCGTCCTGATAACGCCCCGGCTCCTCGCCGGAGAAGGACTCCAGAATTTCACCAATGGGCACCGCGCCGGCTTTTTTCACGCTTTGACGGTATTCGTCCATGGGATGACCGGACAGATACAGACCGGTGGTTTCCTTTTCCAGCTGCATTTTTTCCCTTGCGCTGAGCTCCGGAATATCCGGCAGCGGTACCGACACCGGGGTAACAGTCTGGGTTTCCACCAAATCGAACAGCCCCAGCTGCCCGTCCACATTATTCTTTTTGGCATCGGCAACGGCGCTCATCACCATCTCATAGACCTTGAGCTGCTGGCTCCGGAATGCCCCAAAGCAGTCCATGGCGCCGCATTTGATGAGATTTTCCACCGTACGCTTGTTGAGATCGGTGCCGCTCATCCGCTGGCAGAAATCCTCCAACGACGTAAACGGTCCATTCTCCTGCCGCTCCCGCATGAGGTTTGCCACAAAGCCCATGCCGATATTCTTCACAGCGCCCAAGCCAAAGCGGATGCCATCGGGTGTTACGGTAAACTGATCGTCCGACTGGTTCACATCCGGCGGCAGCACCGCAATGCCCAGCTCCCGGCATTCGCCGATATACTCGGAAATCTTGGTGGTGCTGTCCAGCACGGAGGTCATCAGCGCCGCCATATACTCCCGGGGATAATGGCACTTGAGATATGCCGTTTCATACGCCACCTGGGCGTAGCACACCGCATGCGCCTTGTTAAACGCATAGCTGGCAAAGTCCAGAATCTGATCGTAAATCTCGTTGGCAGCCTTTTCAGGCACACCGTTTGCCACTGCACCGCAAATTCCACGTTCCGGATCGCCATGAACAAAGGTCTGGCGCTCTGCCTCAATCACCGCCTGCTTTTTCTTGGAAATTGCACGGCGGATATTATCTGCCTGAGGGAGACTGTAGCCGCCCAGCGTACGGAAAATATCAATTACCTGCTCCTGATACACCATAACCCCATAGGTAACCGACAAAATCGGCTCCAGCGCCGGATCGGTATACTTCACCGACTGGGGATTGTGCTTGCTGGCAATAAACTTTGGAATGCTGTCCATGGGTCCGGGACGATACAGCGACACAATAGCGGTAAGATCCTCGATGCTCTGGGGATGCAGGCTCACGCAAACGCCGGTCATGCCCGTGGACTCCATCTGGAACACGCCGGAGGTTCTGCCCGCCGAAATCATCTGATAGGTGGCTTCATCTCCGTCCGGCACCGTATGGATATTGAACTCCGGCTCCTGCTTATGGATGAGCTTCTCCGCATCGTCAATGACCGTCAGATTTCGGAGTCCCAGGAAGTCCATTTTCAGAAGTCCCAGCTCTTCCACCGTGGTCATGGTGTATTGAATCACAACGGTATCGTCGTTTTTGCTCAGAGGAACATAGTGATATACCGGCTCCTTGGTAATGACCACCGCTGCCGCATGGGTAGAGGTGTTCCGTGGCATGCCCTCAACACCCATGGCGGTATCAATGAGCTTTTTCACCTTAGCGTCGCCATCATATCGCTCCTTGAGCTGGGGCGACAGCTTCAGGGCATCTGCCAGGGTAATATTCAGGGTGCCAGGCACCAGCCGCGCCACCTGGTCCACCTCGCTGTAGCTCATGCCCAATGCGCGGCCCACATCCCGAACCGCGCCCTTTGCCTTCATGGTGCCAAAGGTGACAATCTGCGCCACATTGTCCTTGCCGTACTTCCGGGTGACATAGTCAATGACCTCCTGCCGCCGGTTGACGCAGAAGTCGATATCGATATCCGGCATGGTCACACGTCCGGGGTTCAAAAACCGTTCAAAATACAGGTTGTATTTCAGCGGATCAATATCTGTAATATACAGGCAGTAGGACACCATGCTGCCTGCTGCACTGCCGCGTCCGGGTCCCACAGGAATTCCGCTGCGCTTGGCATAGTCCACATAGTCCGACACAATCAGGAAGTAGTTCACAAAGCCCATCTTCCGGATCATTTCCATCTCATAGCGGAGCTGCTTTTTCTCCTTTTCGCCGCCCTGAGGATAGCGAACCGCAAAGCCGTCCCAGCACAGCTTTTCAAAGTACTGGTCGTTGGTATAGCCCTCCGGCGGGAAGAAATCCGGCAGATGATAGTTGCCGAATTCGAACTCCACATTGCAGCGGTCGGCAATTTTCTGGGTATTCTCCAGCGCCTGCTCGTCCCCCGGGAACAGGGACGCCATTTCCGCTTCGCTCTTAATAAAGAACTCCTGGGTCTCAAACTTCATCCGGCTGGGATCATCCACGGTTTTCTGCATCTGAATGCACATAAGCACATCCTGCATGGCGGCGTCCTCTTTCCGGATATGGTGGGCGTCGTTGGTCACCACCATGGGCAGCCCCGTCTCTCTGGCAATGCGCCGAAGTCCACGATTGACCCCTGGCTGCAATTCCAAGCCGTGATCCTGCATCTCCAGATAAAAATGATCGGGACCAAACACCTCCGCCATCCACTTTGCCGTCTCCAGCGCGCCCTCATAATCCTCCTGAATCAGCTTCTGAGGAATCTCACCCGCCAGACAGGCAGAAAGTGCGATCAGCCCCTCGTGATACTGCTCCAAAAGGGCATGGTCCACCCGAGGCTTGCCGTAAAAGCCGGCCAGGTACGCCTGAGATACCATGTAGCACAGGTTCTGATAGCCGGTCATATTCTCGCACAGCAGCACCAGATGGTGATTATCATTGTCGATACCATGGACCCGGTCCGTCCGGCTTCTGGGCGCCACATAGACCTCGCAGCCGATAATCGGCTTGATGCCCGCTTCCTTCGCCGCCTTATAGAAATCAATGACGCCGTACATAGCGCCGTGGTCGGTAATGGCAATGGCAGTCTGCCCCAGCTCCTTTACCCGACGCATGAGCTTTTTGATCCGGCAGGCGCCATCCAGCAGGCTGTACTCCGTATGAACATGTAAGTGTGCAAATGCCATGAAGGGCGCTCCTTTCCAGTGGATCAGCTTGTTGCACAGCGGGTCTTTGCTGCGCTCATTTCCTTGCGGCGGATAAACCGCTCGGCTGCGCGCAGGGTCACCCGGTCGTTTTCAAAGGTCAGGGCATGGAGGGCATCGTGATACCCCAGCTCCATCACCTTCAGAAATTCCTCCGGATTCTGATGCGCATGCTGCTGAGAAAACCGCGCCAGGAAATAGACCACCCGTTTATCATTTCCATTGGGCATATGATAGGTCACAACCCGGCGAAATCCCGGCACAATCTGGGTTTTTACGCAGGTTTCCTCCTGAATCTCCCGCACTGCCGTTTCCCGCTCGGATTCGCCCTTTTCCATATGCCCCTTGGGCAGCCCCACATAGCCGCCCTTTACCAGTACATAGCGCCGCTGTCCGTCTCGCTCCGTATACACCACGGCGCCGCAGGATCTCTCCAGCATAAGTAATCTATCCTTCCGTACTCAGTTCAATCAGCTTCCGCATCCGATGACTCATGGCAGGCTTGCTGAGCGGTGGCTCCGCCATGGCTGCCAGCTCGCTGAGGGTTGCTTCCGGGTTTTCCTCCCGCAGCCTTGCCGCTGCTTTCAGCTTCTCCGGCAGCCCGTCCAGCTTTCCGCTTTTCCGCAGCAGCCGAATTGCCGCAATCTGCTGCTGGGCTGCATCCACCGCTTTGCCCAGATTTGCCGTGTCACAGTTACAGCGGCGGTTCACATCATTGCGCAGCTCCTTTTCCATCTTTGCCTCAATGATCTTCATGGCGCAAACCGGTGCGCCCAACGCCGTAAGGAAATCCACAATGGTATCGCTGCGCTTAAAATACAGGATCCGGCTGCCCCCTCGCTGGGCGTCCAAAGGAGAAAAACCCATCTCCAGCAGCAGCTGATAGGTTTCGTCGCTGACTTTTTGGTGAGACGTCACCAGCTCCAAATGATAGCGCTTGTCCGGATCGGTAACGCTGCCGCCAGCCAGAAACGCCCCCCGCATAAAGCTCTGCCGGCAGCAGTCCTCTTCCAGCACCCCAAAGTTGACATGCAGCGCCAGCGTTGGATGTTCCTGCCCATATACGGAGAAGATATACTCCAGCTTCTCCGGATCGTCGATCACAAACGACAGCTTTCCGGGCTGCTCCAAAGACGGAAATTGGTCAAAATCCAGTCCGAAGCTCCTGCGGAACAGTCGGGGCAGCAGCTCCGCAAACTGCCGGCTTTCTGTGACGATCTTAATTTCGCTTTTGGAAAACGTATTGCAATACAGCAATATTCCGTAGCACTCTGCCAGCCGGCAGCAGCGCTTATCCGGCAAAATCCGGCACAGCTCCTCCCGTACCTCCGATGCAAACGACATATCCATGCTCCTATCTCTTACCGGTAGCTGCCCCGGCGCTTCCGTTTTCTGTCCTGCTGATTGAAGACATTCATAATCGCCTGCGCCAGCAATCCGGGGTCATGACGGGCATATTCGCACCGGCTGCTGAGCAGCGGCGCCGTATAGAGCTGCACCCCCTGCGCCGCAATCCGCTCTCGGTCTATCTTCATAACATCGGCGCCCTCACGAAGATACTCCTCCTGCAAATGCTCCGGAATGGGGCTGGAATTGGCAAGGCAGCCGTCTACCATCCCCGGTGCGCCATGACGCAGCAGCGCCCGCAGATGGTCTGCAGCGGTATAGCCCTCAGTTTCTCCGTCCTGGGTCATAAGGTTCATCACCATCAGCTTGTATGCCCCGGACTTTTCCACTGCCTCGGTAATGCCTGACACCAGAAAATTGGGAATGATACTGGTATAGAGACTGCCGGGACCAATGAGGATCAAATCCGCCCGCGCAATGGCGTTCAGACTCTCCGGGAACGCCTGGGGATGCTCCGGAGTCAGCACCACCCGCTGAATGCGCTTTCGAGTGGCTTTTTTGTGATAGAAAATGGAGCTTTCTCCAAATACCGTGGAACCATCCTCAAACTGCGCCTGAAGGTGAATATTTTCCTCCGTTACCGGCAGCACTCTTCCGGTAATCGCCAGCACCTGTCCCATCTGGCGAACCGCTTCGGCAAAGCTGCCGCAGATGCCGTTTAATGCAGCCAGCAGCAAATTGCCAAAATTCTGCCCCTCCAGTGAGCCCTCCTGAAACCGATAGGTCATCAGCTGCTCCATCACCGGCTCGGTGTTGGCAAGGGCAAGGACGCAATCCCGTGCGTCTCCCGGCGGCAGCATCCCAAGATCCTGCCGCAGCATGCCGCTGCCGCCGCCGTCATCCGCCATGGTGACAATGGCGGTAATATCCCGGGAATACCGCTTGAGGCCCCGGAGCATGGTAGACAGCCCATGTCCGCCGCCGATGGCGACAATTCTGGGCGCTCCGCCGGGGGCATAGAGGCGGATTTCCTCCTCCACTGAAACGTTACGATTATCCACGGGCAATATCCCGGTGGTTCACCACAGTGGGATAGCCACGCTTCATTACAAAATCACCGATTTCCTTTGCCACTGCCACAGACCGATGCCGTCCGCCGGTGCAGCCCACCGCAATCACAAGCCCCGTCTTGCCCTCTTCAAAATACAGGGGCAGGGTGTATGCCAGCAGGTCCTCCAGCTTTTGCATATAGTCCTGGGTCTGCTGATAGGAGAAAATAAAGTCCCGAATCTCCGGCGTCAGTCCGCTTTTGGGCCTCAAATCCGCAATATAGTAGGGGTTGGGCAAAAAGCGCACATCCAGCACCAGATCGGCGTCCAGCGGAATGCCATACTTAAAGCCAAAGGACAGCACATTGACCACCATTGCGCGCTCCGGCTGATCCTCAAACAGACGAATCAGCTCGCTGCGCAGCCGTGCGGTGGACATGGAGGTGGTGTTGATGATAAAATTCGCTCTAGCACGCACCCGGCTTAAAAGCTGCTTTTCCTTCACCACCGCGGCAGCCAAAGGCGTACCGTCCTTGCTGAGGGGATGCGAGCGCCGGGTTTCCTTATAGCGCTTGATGATCTCCTCGTCCTCTGCCTCCACATAGACAATGGAATACTTACAGCCCATAGCGTCTAGGGCATCGAGACTGGTGAGCAGTCCGTCAAAGTTCTGCCCGGAACGCACATCGCTCACCAGCGCCACCCGGTCATACCGTCCGGTGGTTGCCAGACATACCTCCGCAAACTGGGTAATGAGCTCCGGGGGCAGGTTGTCCACGCAGTAATAGCCCAAATCCTCCAGCGTCGATGCCGTCCGGCTTTTTCCCGCGCCGGACTGACCCGTTACAATCAAAAAGCGCATGGTTTTTGCACCTCCAGAATTCTTACCTCAGGCTCCAGGCGAACGCCGGTGTCCTGCTCCACCCGATCCTGGACCTGCGCCATCACCCCAAGTACATCCTTGCAGGTCGCTCTGCCCCGGTTTACCACAAAGCCCGCGTGCTTTTCCGACACCTGGGCATCGCCAACCCGAAGTCCCTTGAGTCCTGCCGCTTCGATCATGGCAGCCGCATAGCCGGTTGCCGGGCGCTTAAAGGTGCTGCCCGCAGAGGGAAGCTCCAGAGGCTGAGATGCCCGGCGGCGGCTCATGAGCTCTGCCATTTTCGCACGAATCTCCTCCCGATCTCCCTTTTCCAGCTTCACCCGGACGGACAAAATCACCAGGTCCTCCGACATAAAGCGGCTGTGGCGATAGGAAAGGTCCAGCGTATCCGCCGGAAGCTCCAAAACATTTCCTTCCCGGTCCATGGCAGTCACACCCGTTACCACCTGGCACATCTCGCCGCCATAAGCGCCCGCATTCATATAAACGCCGCCGCCTACCGTTCCGGGGATTCCATGGGCAAATTCCAGCCCCGTGTAGCCCCGTTCCATGGCGAAGGTTGCAAGCCGCGCCATGGGTGCGCCAGCCTGGGCTTCAAACTCGCCCTTGCTCCGTTCCTCCACCCGATTCATGGCAGTCCGCAGCTCGATCACCACGGTATCCAGTCCTTCGTCCGGGGCAAGAATATTGCTGCCTGCCCCCAGAATCATTGGGGTAATCTCATACCGCCGGGCAATTTTCAGGATCTCCCCCACCTGCTCCGGTGAGTTTGGAAATGTCATTACCGCCACCGGTCCGCCAATCTGAAAGGAGGTGTGCCGGCACATGGGCTCGCCCTGCTTCAGGTCAATATCCGCCATCTGTAATAGGGTCACAAATTCGCGCAAATGTTTCATAGTTCTGCTCCTCATCCAAAAAGGTCTGCACTTTATTTACATTGTACCACAGCTTGCCCCGCTTGTCACCATTTTGGTGGGCGGCTATACCTCCAGTATACGAAAAAATGGACATCCCATGCAGAACCTTCCAGAGAATTTGAAGCGGAATCCTCTTCCCTGCTTTTCGTTTTATCGCATCATGTCAAAATGCGCTCTGCCAGCAGAATCGTGCCCCGCGCCTGCGGCACTTCGCGAATCACACGAAAGCCGTTTTTCTTCCAGAAGTGCGTGGATTGAGGGTTCCCCTTGTCGATGCCCAGCCGAATGCGCCCAATTCCCAGCGCTTTCAGCGTTTGACACAGTCGGAAAATGATTTTTGTCCCCTCGCCGGTTCCCTGCATGGCTGCGTTCATCATGAAAAATCCCACAAAGGCGATGTTCTCCTCGGGATAGCCGTCAATCAAATCCATGATTGCCAGCAGCGTCTCATCCCGGAAGAAGCCCACATAGTATTTATCCTCCAGGGTCTTATTTCCGGGCACGATAGACATATCCCGCCGGATGGACTCCCCCGACGGGACTGCGTCTCCGCCGCAATACTGAAAATACACCGTATTTCCCTGCATAAGTCTGAGCACCGCCGGAACATCTGCCGGGGTCAGTTCCCGAACCGCATATTCATCCGAAAATGCCGCCGGGTTCCATCGTTTCATCCGTATCCCTCCCAGATGCAAAAACGGGCAGAGAATTGCTCTCTGCCCGTTTGGGTTGCATGATTAGCCGATCTGAATCTTCTTGAGTACGCCTGCGCATCTGGGGCACAGCTCCGTCTCGGCATCCACCTGGTCGTTGTGAGTCCAGCAGCGGCTGCACTTGGGCGCCTGAGCGGGTGCCACAGCAATGGTCACACCGGGGAAGTTCTCACCGGCAACGCCCTGTCCTTCGCCCTCTGCCACAGTGACCTTGGAAACAATGCACACCGCAGCCAGGTCATGCTGACCCATGGCGTCGAATGCCTGTTTGCCCTCATCGGTGAGATACAGAGTAACCTCTGCATCCAGGCTCTTGCCCACCAGCTTCTGGGCACGGGCAGCCTCCAGCGCCTTGTTGACGTCGGTTCTGAGGGCAATGACCTTATCCCACTGAGCGCTCAGCTCGGGGCTCAGGCACAGCTTCTCGTTATAGGCGGGGATATCGTTGAGCAGCACGCAGGAAGCATCGTTGCCCGCAGCATGGGGCATCGCCGCCCAGATTTCCTCGGAGGTAAACGCCAGCATGGGTGCCAGCATCCGGGTCATGCCATCGAGGATCTGATACAGTGCCGTCTGGGCTGCAGCCCGGTCTGCATCGTCGCCGCAGTACAGGCGATCCTTGATGATATCCAGATAGAAGTTGGACATATCCACCACGCAGAAGTTATAGATTGCGCGGTAAACACCATGGAACTCATAGCGGTCATAGGCAGCCCGCACCGTGCGGATCAGCTCGTTATAGCGCGCCAGCGCCCACTGATCCAGAGGAGCCAGTGCCGCGTAATCCACCTGATCGGTGTCGGGGTTAAAGCCGCTGAGATTGCCCAGCATATAGCGGGCGGTGTTACGAATCTTCAGGTAAGCCTGAGACAGCTGCTTCAGAATATCCTTGGAGATTCGCATGTCCTGGGTGTAGTCCGCAGAGGAAACCCACAGGCGGAGCATATCCGCGCCATAGTCCTTGATGACCTCATCGGGAGCCACCGCATTGCCCAGGGACTTATGCATGGCGCGCCCCTCGCCGTCTACGGTCCAGCCATGGGTGATAATCTGCTTATAGGGTGCCACGCCCTTGGTGGCAATGGAGGTCAGCATGGAAGACTGGAACCAGCCGCGATACTGGTCGCCGCCCTCCAGATAGACGTCCGCAGGGAAATGCAGCTCGTCCCGCTGATCCACCACGGCAGCGTGGGTGGAGCCGGAATCGAACCAAACGTCCATAATATCGGACTCCTTGGAAAAGTGCTTGTGACCGCACTTGGGGCACACAAATCCCTCAGGCACCAGCTCATCCGCAGTCTTCTCAAACCAGATGTTGGAGCCGTGGTCATGGAACAGGTTTGCGATATGATCGATGGTTTCGGGGGTTACAATGTCCGCGCCGCACTGATCGCAGTAGAAAATCGGAATGGGCACGCCCCACTTGCGCTGACGGGAGATGCACCAGTCAGAACGCTCGGTAATCATGGAGGTCATGCGCTCCTTGCCCCACTCAGGCTTCCAGGAGATGCCGTCGCAGGAATCCACAGCCGCCTGCTTGATGGCGTCAACGGAGCAGAACCACTGCTCGGTAGCACGGAAGATGATGGGCTTCTTGCAGCGCCAGCAATGGGGATAGGAGTGAACAATGTCTTCCTTGGCAAGCAGCGCACCGCACTCTTCCAGTGCAGGCAGCACATAGTCGTTTGCCTTGGAGATATGCACGCCGTTAAAGCGCTCATCGGTCATAACGCCCTTGGCATTTACGGGAACCGGAACGCCGATATGGGTCAGACCCGCCTTGTCATACTTCTGGCAGATGTTAAAGTCGTCAGCACCGAAGCCGGGAGCGGTGTGTACGCAGCCGGAACCAGCATCCAGGGTAACATGGTCGCCGCAAAGCACCACAGACTCCTGATCCAGCAGAGGATGCTGTGCGGTCATCAGCTCCAGCTCGGAGCCGGGGAGCTCGGCAATGATCTCATAATGTTCCATTCCGGCAGCCTTGGCAACTGCTTCGGCAAGATCCTTGGCTACGATATAGGTTTCGCCGTTTTCCGCCTTCATCAGCGCATAGGTAAACTCGGGGTTTACGGAGATGGCGCGGTTGCCGGGCAGGGTCCACGCGGTGGTGGTCCAAATCACGAAATAGGTATTGCTCAGGTCGGTGAGGGAAGCAAGCTTGCCCTTGTCGTCCTTGACCCTAAACTTGACGAAAATGGTGGTACAGGGATCGTCCTGATACTCAATCTCCGCCTCTGCCAGAGCCGTCTCATCGGTGTAGCACCAGTATACGGGCTTGAGTCCCTTATAGATATAGCCCTTTTCCGCCATTTTGCCGAACACGCGAATCTGTGCCGCTTCAAACTCAGGCTTCAGGGTCAGATAGGGGTTGTCCCAATCGCCGATGACGCCCAGGCGCTGGAACTCAGACCGCTGGCGATCCACAAAGCTCAGGGCATACTCCCGGCACTTATCCCGGAATTCCACGTCGGTGAGCTCGTCCCGCTTAATCTTCTTATTTTTCAGAATGGCAGACTCGATGGGCAGACCGTGGGTATCCCAGCCGGGGATATACGGTGCCTTATAGCCGGTCATGTTCTTATAGCGAACAATCATGTCCTTCAAAATCTTATTCAGCGCCGTCCCGATATGAATATCGCCGTTGGCGTAAGGAGGACCGTCGTGAAGGATAAAGCTGGGCTTCTCCGCGTTGTGCTCCATGAGCTTATGGTAGGTGCTTACCTCATATTCTCCGTTCAGCAGTGCAGGCTCCCGCTTGGGAAGACCGGCACGCATGGGGAAATCCGTCTGAGGCAGATGAATCGTCTTGTTATAATCTTTTGCCATTGATCTATATTCCCTTCTCTGCCCGATGGCAGGATTTTCTCTATGAATTAGCCCAGCGGCTTCATCACCATGGTATCTCCGGATACATCGTCGGAGGATGCCGGGGCATTTGCGCTTCCGTCCAGAATCTTGCTGAGGTTCAGCTCAATCTGACGGGTAATCTCGCCGGGACCCGCTTTCTCCGGTTCCGGCTGCTCTTCTGCCGGCGCAGGCTTTGGCTCCGGCTCCGCAGGCACCGGCTGCTTTGCTGTCTTGCCGGACGCTTTGGGCACGATGGTCATCTGGCGGATTCGCTCCAGCTGGCTCAGGGACTGATGTATCTGATTTTCCATTTCCGCCACAAATGCAGCGGCAGTCTTTTTTGCCCGGGACACCCGCTCCGCCTCTGCTGCCAGCTCCCGCTTCAGATCCACATTCCGCTCCCGCAGAGACGCCTCGGTGTCGGAAAGCATTTTCGCGCATTTCCGCTCCGCCTCCTGCACCAGCTCATCGGCACTCTGCTGCGCAGCCAGCATCACCTTGTTCAGGCTGTCCTCCTGCTTCCGATACTCCTCCAGGCGCTCTACCAGCACCTTCATTTTGCTTTTGAGCACGGCGTTTTCTTTATAAAGAGCAGCATAGTCCTCTGCCAGGGACCCCACGAAATCGTCTACCGCGCTGACACTGTAGCCGCCAAATACCGCTTTTTCAAAGGACTCGGACTGCTCCCGAACCTCCTGTGGGGTAAACATAGGCGACCTCCTTTCACTAAGAGCGAAAGGGCTCGGTTTTCACCCAGCCCTTAGCGCATTATTTGTTTAGGCTTCGTCTTCGCTATCGTCCTGGCTGTCTTCATCCAGACCCACGCCCTTGGGTACCATGATGAACACATCCTTGGCAGCTCTGCGCATGGTGCCGTCCAGAGAATATACGCAGCCGGTGAAGAAATCCTTCAAACGGTTGGTTTCCTCGGGCTTCAGCTCCTCACAGTTCAGGATGACTGCTGCGCCGTCGCGGAAGCAGTTTGCAGCAAAGCGTGCTTTATCGAAATCCAGGGAGGTAGGTGCAACCAGTACCACGCGGCACTTGGAAAGGCTCTGACCATATCCCTGACCCATGGGGTTTACGGAGCTGCGCTGGGGCTCACTGCCCAGACCGCTCATACCGCCCATGCTCATGCCGCCCATGGTAATGGGGCTGGCAGCCTGGGTCTGGGTGGGCTGGGGCTGAGGCTGGGGCTGAGGAGCAGGCTGGCTCTGAGGTGCTGCACTGCGGGTAAACGCAGCATCGTCCAGACCGGTATCCATATCGTCAAGCTCGTCGTCCACCATTGTACCGTCATCATCGTAAGGCCGGGTCAGTTTCTTCAGTTCGTCCATAATACTCATGGCTGTGTCCTCCAAATTAATTTTTTACGTATTGTCTCGACCCAAAAATAGCGGTACCAACCCGGATCATTGTAGTACCCTCTTTTATGGCGTCGGCAAAGTCGTCACTCATGCCCATAGATAGGCAGTCTATGTTAGTATTATCGTATTTTTTCGCCTTTATGTCAACATAAAGCTCATACATTTTCGCAAAATATCGCAAATTTCCGCCATTTTCCGTGGAAATCGGTGGAATTGTCATAAATCCGCGGAGCCGAAGATTGGGATACTCCGCCATTTTTGCCGCCATCTCGTCCGCAGCCTCCGGAGGGATGCCGGATTTGGCAGCTTCTCCGCCTACGTTGACCTCAATCAGGATGTCCTGGGTCAGCCCGCGCTGCTCTGCCAGACGGTTGATGGTGTGCATCAGCTCCGGCGAATCCACGGAATGGATCAGCTCCACCGTGCCCACCAGGAACTTTGCCTTGTTCTTTTGCAGGTGCCCGATAAAGTGCAGCGGGCAGCCATCATAGGCGCCCTGGGCATTCTTTTCCTGGAGCTCCTGCACCCGGTTTTCACCGCAGATATCAACGCCGGCGGCAATTGCCTCACGCACCCGCTGGGCATCGTTCATTTTGGTGGCAGCGAGCAGGAGAACCTCATTTTCATCTCTGCCAGCCTGAGCAGCCGCCTTTGCCATCTGCTCCCGGATTCGAGCTACGCGATCCGCTATTTCACCCAATTCCATTGCCCCTTTTCTGCGTTATACCGCATTTGTTTTTATAGTATACCGCAGAAGTCGGAAAATTTCCACCCCTGTTTTTTATTCTGACAAGATTTTCACGCTGAGCTGCCGCACCATTGCCACCGCTTCCACCTGCTGGGTGCAGGAGCATAAAACCCGGTATCCCGTCCCCTGTTTTTCCGCCTGCTCCACGGTAAAACGGCAGGTTCCAAAGCTGCCGCCCAGCAGATTTACCAAAACGCTTTCGCCAACCTCCGGCGCATCCTCCCACCAGGCGGAAAAGTACCAGGTATCGGAGGTAATCAGCCGTCCCATTGCCGTTTCCGGCGGCGTTTTCATGGGCAGCAGTGCAGCGGTTAATTTCGGCTGCTCCGGGGTCAGCAAATTCTCCAGCCCGTCCACACCCTGGACAAAGACCCCGTCTGCCGGCGCCGTAATGGTTTGAAGATAAGCGGTTTGCGGCGACTCCTGCACCGTTTGCTCCGCGTCCGTTTCCGCAAGAAGCAGCGCCTGAATCTCCGCGCCATTTTCCTGACCGGCTT
>CAJKNS010000028.1 GCA_905201305.1 uncultured Eubacteriales bacterium | reverse complement strand
TCCAGCGCCAGCCGTGCCGTGAGAATGCGTCCGCCCTGATCGAGAATCGGACGCGCACCACCGCCTGAGCGGGCAAACACCCGGTCACAGAGCCGGGTAAAGCTCAAAACCTCGGCGGTAAAGCTGATAGCGTCGCCGCACAGCTCTGACAGCAGCCGCTCGGTCTCGTGGCTCAGCTGCTCCGGTACCAGAACAATGCGGCTTGCCATCGAGGTTGCAGGACAGGCTTTGACAGCCTCCAGCAGAAGCCTTGTTTTGCCGGTTTTTCCTCTGCCGGTGATAACGGTCAGCATGGGACATTTCCTCCTTTGGGCAGCGCAATTCCGTGAATCTTCATGTCCTTAGTATACCATAATTCGACCTTATTCGGAAGTGGGGATTCCTTCTCCCCTGTCCCGAAAATAGCCCAGGAGATTTTCCAGCAGCTCCAGACAGCGGAACCGGAAGCGAATTTCCCCCTCCTCCAGCAGCTGTGCGTCAGACTGGGAAAGGGTCCCCATGGCAGGTACAGCATCCGACTCCGTGGCAGCCGACATGCACAGCTGGGGATAGACCACACACCACCAGTTCTTCCCGTCCCCTTCGCCAATGGTCACCCGAAGCGCCTCATAATAGCCGCCGGGCAGCGTAAACTGGTCATAATACCGGGTGCCGAACAGCTCCCGCTTGAGTGTAACAACGGCGCTGTCCGCAGCACCCAACTGCCGGAGCGTGGTATTTGCCGTCTTTTCCAGAGCAGGAAGCTCTTTGTTCAGCCGCATCATGGCGTCCTCACGGTTCTCTGCATCTTGAAGCAGCGTCTGAGCTTCTGCCAGCACGGCATCCCGCACCTTTAATTTTATGTCCTGATCCATGGGATCGTCAGAGTTTGCCACTACGTGGAGCCGGATCATGCTGTCGGAAATGCGCTGCTGCTGCCGTTCCAATCCCGTGGCAGCGGAAAATACCAGCGCCAGCAAAAGCAGCAGCCCGATTTCCACCATACATACTGATTTCTTCATAAAAAAACACCGTCCATCCTTGGAATATATCCAAAGCATAGACGATGTTTTCTGATTTTATACAGGATGCGCCAGAAATGTGTCGCGATACCGGGCTTTCAGCCGGGTATGACACTGGGCAGCCTGTTTCTGATCCTGAAAGATTCCGAACACTGTGGGACCGGAGCCAGTCATTTCCGCGCCCAGTGCGCCGGAGGACAGCATAACGTCCCGAATTTCGCCGATTTCCGGGTGTTCCTTTGCCACCACCGGAGTAAATACATTGGAAAGCCGGTGGGCAATGCCTGCAAGGTCCCCCTGCTCCAGCGCCGCGATCATGCCCTTGGTATCCGGACGGGCAACGATTTCCGCATCGTCAATGGCGCGGAACAGCGCGGGGGTGGAAATGGGAAAATCGGGCTTGCAAATCACCAGATGGCACATGGGCAGCTTGGGCAGCACGGTGAGTACCTGTCCCTTTTCCCTCGCAAGGGCAGTGCCGCCCAATAAGGTAAAGGGCACATCGGAGCCGGTTTGCTCTGCCAGCTCAAACAGCGCTTCCCGGGAGATGGGAAAGTCATAATGCTCCCACAGCAGCCGCAGCACCGCAGCACCGTCCGCACTGCCGCCGCCCATGCCTGCACAGGAGGGAGTATATTTTGTCAGTCGGACAGTGAGTCCGCCGCAGTCAATGCCGGTTTTTTCAAAGAACAGCCGCGCTGCCTTGATGCAGAGATTGTTGTCATCGCAGGGAATTTCGCCGGTGCTGCATTCCATATGCCAGGGCTCCCCAGTGCCGATTTCCAGTTCCAGAGCATCTCCCAAGGAGATCTCCTGCATGACCATTTCCAGGTTGTGATAGCCGTCAGCCCTGCCCCCCAGCACATCCAGAGTCAGATTCAGCTTTGCATGCGCCACTGCCGATAGAGAAATCATGCCCGCAGCTTCCCTTCCAGATAATATCGTTTTTCATTTGCCTGCCCCATAGAGAAGGTTTTTCTGGGCAGCACGCCGCCCTGAAGTACCCCCGGAAACAGGGATTCCTTTTCCATGCCGGGCAGAATCAACCCCAGGGTATTCGGTGCCTTGCTGAGCTGCCGGGTAACGTCTTCGCCATGAATATAGTCCATGGATGCGCCGGTTTTTGCGGCGAATTCGTCCAGAATCGGCTGAAGAATTGCCAGCGCCAGAGGACTTTCCTCCCGGGACAGATGGATGGTTTCCTCCCCCTGCTCTGTCATCATGGTGATGGGATAGCCATTGGGCACCGACTTTGCACGGAGGGTATTCATCAATTCGTCCAGATGTTCGCCCTTGACCACCCGATGAATGGGCTCAAAGGTAATGGCTGCGTCGTGGACATTTTCCAGCTCCACCAGCGCATAGCGGGCAGGATGGTTGATTTGCTCCTCCTCTGTCAGGGTGGGCTTCAGCTCCTCCCAGCAGGACTTGGCAGCAGCCAGAGAATGGTTGCCGTCGCCAATGGCAAAGCTCATGGTGTTGCCCGGGGTCTGGCTGGCTTCGGCAGCGGAGATGTAGTGGGAAATGGCGCTGTTGACCACACTGACGCCCATACCGGCAATGAGATAGCCGCGGATTCGTCCGCCGTTTTCCATCAGGTCGAAGTCATAGAGCTTCTCCCCTGCTGCCTTTTTGGCGGTAGTGAGAATGGCGTCCTGTTTGTCGTCGCAGAGCAGCAGTACATGGGGGAACTCCAATGCCGCACCGCGAAGCAGCTCCATTCTAGGGGGAATCCGCTCCTGCACGGTGCCTTCCGTGGCACGAATTGGCGCATTGACCCCGGGATGGAAATCGTATGCCTCCAAATCCACCTGACCCATGAGCCCCCGGCGGACCACACCGGAGGGCAGCGTGCGCTCAATGTAAACAAAGCTCCGGCGATAGGTGCGGAACAGTCCCTGCTCCAGATATTCCTTCATATGCCGGTGACCGGCTTCAATGCGTTCCTTTCCAGTCCCCTGACGCAGCAGAGCTTCGGGAAAAATCATGTGATAGGTAGAGGGCGCGTCTCCGACGAAATCCCGGACGCGCTCCCAATATTCCGGCTGAGAGGAATACTGATCGCAGGCAACGCAAGCCCATTTTGTCATGGCGCAATGCTGGGGAATTAAAATATCGGCAGCTTCAAAGCAGTTATGCATGTTCGTTCGCTCCTTTACGCGGCAGACCGCGAATCTATGAAAAAGTAGGTGCATGGGAGGTTCTCCCATGCACCTATTAGAGTATCATTTTTGCCTTAGTGTGTCAAGGAAAAGACCGATGCGATGAAGTGCCTCCTGCAGGTCGTGCATGCTGGCAGCATAGCACATTCTCACAAAGCCCTCGCCGCTTTCTCCAAAGGCGTTTCCGGCAATGCAGGCAACCTTCTGCTGCACCAATAGCTGCTCACAGAATTCCTCGGAGGAAAGTCCGGTGGAGCGGATGCAGGGGAACACATAGAATGCACCCTTGGGTTCAAAGCAGTCAAGCCCCAAATCCCGGAGCCCCTGTACCAGGAACCGGCGGCGACCGTCATATTCCTCCTTCATCGCTTCAATATCCTCGTCGCCGTTCCGAAGGGCTTCCACTGCCGCATACTGGCTGGTAGTGGGAGCGGACATGATGGCGTACTGATGGATTTTGGTCATCTGGGCAATGATCTCCTTGGGACCGCAGACATAGCCCAAGCGCCAGCCGGTCATGGAATAGCACTTGCTCATGCCGTTTACTACGATGGTCTGGTCATACATCTCCGGAATGTTTGCCATGGAAACGTGCTTTTGCCCATATGTAAGCTCCGCATAGATCTCGTCGGACAGCACCATAATGCCCTTTTCCTTGAGAATCGGCACCAGCTTTTGCAGGTCCTCCAGCTCCATAATGCCGCCGGTGGGATTGGAGGGATAGGGCAGCACCAGAATCTTTGTTTTATCCGTCACCGCAGAGAGCAGCTGCTCCGGACTCAGACGGAATTCATTGTCCGCTGTCAGCTGAACGGGTACCGGAACGCCGGATGCCAGCGAAACCATGGGACCGTAGCACACAAAGCTGGGCTCCGGAATCAGCACCTCGTCTCCGGGATTCACCAGGCAGCGAATGGCACAGTCAATGCCCTCACTGCCGCCTACGGTGACAAGAATCTGGTTGTTGTAATCATAGTGCAGATCAAACCGGCGACTTAAATAGTTCGAGATTTCCCGCCGCACATCGGTCATACCGGCATTGGAGGTGTACTTGGTAAAGCCCTGTTCCAGGGAATAAATGCCGGCATCACGAATATGCCAGGGAGTGGGGAAATCCGGCTCGCCAACACCAAGAGAAATGGCGTCGGTCATGTTCTCCAGAATGTCGAAGAACTTCCGGATGCCAGAGGGCTTGATGTTCTGTACCCGCTGGGAGATCACAGAATTGTAGTCGATCATACAAAAATCAGCCTTTCTTTCTGCTCCTCCTTGGGGATGAACACAACATTGCTCTGCTTGTATTTCTTGAGAATAAAGTGGGTGGCGGTGCTGGTAACGCCCTCGATGGTGGAGAGCTTCTGGGAGACAAACAGCGCCACCTCACGGAGCGTCCGTCCGGTGAGAATGACTGTGAGATCATAGCCGCCGGACATCAGGTAGCAGCTTTCTACTTCCTCATACTGATAAATGCGCTGGGCAATCCGGTCAAAGCCCTTATCCCGCTGGGGGGTGATCTTTACCTCGATCAGGGCTTCTACCGCTTCCACCGAGGTCTTTTCCCAGTTGACCATGGCTTTATAGCCCAGAATGACCCCTTCTTCGGTGAGACTCTTGATGCGCATATCGATATCCTCGACGGTGGTGTCGCACATGGCAGCCAGCTGGGCATGGGTCAGCGTGCAGTCGTCTTCCAGCAGCGTCAGCAGCTTTTTGGAACGCGGGTCCATATAAAATCCTCCATTCAGCTTCAATCGAAGCGTAGATTGCAAATTGACAGTCGATTCCAAATATCGGCTGTATTTGATGCATATTATACATGACAATTTCTTAGAAGGGAAGTGATTTTTACAAATCAATTTTCCACGAAAGTGAAAGAGATTCTTCTTGCATTGGAACATGATTTGAAGGATTTTCTGCAAATCAGGTGCGATTTTTTGCGGTATGGAAACAAATTGCCGGAAGATACTTGCAATTTAAAATTTTGATACTATAATGATTTTCAAGAGGGATCATCCCTCAATCAAATCACACACTCCCCCACCAGCAGCATCCCAAGGCAATCCTGAGCATGTTCTGTGTGGGGATTTTGACTACCAAGGGGGGGAATTCTCTTTGAATCAAGCAGAATTGTTCCAAAAGGTGCTGGCAACCGACCGGCAAGCGCAGGCGATTGCCCAGGATGCAAAGCATGCCCAGGAAACTCTGGAGGAGGACATTGCATCCAAGATTCAGGCAATGACCCAGGAATATGAAGCGGCGGCACAGCAGGAGCTAGCGGCGCTTCAGGCGTCGGAGCAAGTCGCATGCAGCCGTCAGCTCCAGCTTCTGGACCAACGGCTGCAGGAAAAGCTCCATCAGGTGGATTCGCTCTATGCCGCCAAGAAGGAGGAATGGGTGGACACCATTGTGGCGCGGATCGTTGGAAAGGAGACTGGTTAAATGGCGTCCTACACTGCGATTGCGGCAAAGGTACGCGCCATGTATGGCTGCCGGATGACCCCGGAGGATTACCGCCAGCTCATGAGCAGGCAGTCCATTTCCGAAGCGGCTTCCTTTCTCCAGTCCCATCCGGGCTACCGGCGGGAGCTTTCGGGCATGAATGTCAGCGGCATCCATCGGGAACAGCTAGAAACCGCTCTTCGCAGCACCTATCGCAACGAATACCGCCGAATTTTTCGCTTTCTCACCGGAGAGGATCAGGCGTTTTTGCGGTTTCCCATCTATCGGGCTGAGAAGGAGGCAATTCTCACCGCCATGCGGCGGCTGTCCTCCCAGCATATGCTGGAGCCGGAGGAAACCTGGGCTCCCATGCTGGCGGCAAAAAGCAAGCTCCATCTGACTGAGCTGCGGCAAGCCGGGGATTTTCGGAGAATTGCGGACGCTGCCAGAGACACCATCTACGCCTCTGCCCTGAGCCGAAGCGTTTCCGCCGACGGACGGGAGCCATCCATGGCATTTGTTGACAACATCCTTCTGGTGACATATTATGCGCACCTTTATCGTGTTCTGGCACACAATTATGCGGGCGACACCAAAAAGCTCATCAAAAAATCGCTGGATGAGGAGACAGATCTTCTGAATCTGGTGCTGTTTCTCCGCTTGCGGCAGCATTTTTCCCAGGAGGACGTCCAGCTTTACAGCTTCCCACTCCCCTGCTCCTCCAAGCTGAGTCAGGGCTACATTCAGCAGCTCCTGAGTGCCGAGGACTATGACGCAGCACTGGAGCTGGTGCGCAGCGGTCCCTATGGCGCGCTGTTCCGTTCCATCCAGCCCACGGGACTGGAGGCTTATCTCTATACCATGCAGTATCGGTTCAACCTACGGCAGCTTCGGGCGGCACAGCCTACAGTCTATACCCCCGTTGCCTATCTGGGACTGAAGGAAATCGAGCTGCGCAATATCATCAGCATCATCGAGTGTATCCGCTACGGAGTTCCTCCGGAGCGCTATATTACGCTGATCGGTGCGGAATAAGAGGTGATGAAATGTCTGTTGTTCCTATGAAAATGCTCACAGTGGCAGGACCGGCTGAAATGCTGGACGATGTGATCTGCACCTGCCTGATTAACGAGCAGTTCCACCCGCTGGAGGCATCGGGCATTGTGGGGAAAAACACCCATCTGGTGCCGGTTTCCTGGTCCAACTCCTGGCAGGAGCCCCTTTCTACGGTGCAGAAGCTGATGGAGAGTATGTCGCTTCCCTATGAATTCCGGGATTTTCGAAACGCCGGACTGTCATTGGAGGCGGCAGCGGCTCAGCTGAATGCCCTCTATGACGCCCATAACCACTATACCCAGCTGCAATCCCAGCTGGAAGCGCAGATTGAGGAGAACACCCATGAGGTTCAGGATCTGAAAAAGTTTGCTGGGCTGCCCAGCGATCTGACGGATATCTACCATCTGGATTATGTCCGCTTCCGATTCGGGCGCATGCTCCGGGAAGCCTTTGATTCCCTGAACGTTAAGCTGGGAGAAAAGAACGAGATTATTCTCTATCCCACCCAGCTGGGGCAGGACTATGTATACCTGGTCTATGTGACCCCCAAAAGCCTTGCGGCAAAGTCGGACCGGTTTATGGATTCTCTGGGCTTTGAGCGGATGCGGCTGACGGACCATGTGTCCGGTACCCCGGAGGATTCTGCAAAAATGCTGGAAGCGGATACCGCCGATTGCCGGCAAAAACTCCAGAACACCAAGGCGGAGTTTGCCCGGTGGAAGCAGGAGAATCAGGAGCGGCTTTTGGTGCTCTACAGCTATCTCCGGTTTATGTATGCCGCAGGAGATCTGAAAAAATATGCGGTGCAGACCGAGGACGGCACGTTTTTGCTCTGCGGCTGGATTCCTGCCAAGGAGCTGGACGGCATTCGTCAGCGTGCCGGACAGTTTCCGGACGTGATGCTGTCAGAGGACTCCCCCGCTGCCGGGACTGAAACCCCGCCCGTAAAGCTGAAAAACAACTTCTGGGCGCGGCTGTTCCAGCCCTTTACGGAAATGTACGGTCTGCCTGCCTATAACGAATTTGACCCGACCTTCCTGATGGCAATTACCTATTCCATCCTGTTCGGCATCATGTACGGCGACGTGGGTCAGGGACTGGTGCTCATTGCCCTGGGCGTATTTCTTTATAAGGTCAAGGGTCTGTGGCTGGGCGGAATTCTGGGCAGCGTTGGCGTATTCTCCACGATCTTCGGCTTTGTGTTCGGCAGCTTCTTTGGCTATGAGCATTTGATTCCTGGGTTCCATGTGCTGGATTCCGGCGCCAACGCCACAAAGCTGCTGGTGGTTTCCGCTGCGCTGGGCGCTGTTACCATCGTTGGCATGATGGTCATCAACATCATAAACGGCATCCGTCAGAAGGACATCAAAAAGATATTCTTCACCAACAATTCTCTGGCGGGCATCATTTTCTATCTTGCTGTGGTCATTGGCGCGGTGTTGATGCTGACCACCGGCGTGAAGGTGTTTACGCCTCTGTATATCATCGTGTTTATCCTTCTGCCCATTCTGGTGATGTTCTGCCAGGAGCCGCTGGGCAAGCTGGCAGCGCATAGAAAGGACTGGAAGCCGGAATCCATCGGCGGCTTCATCGCGGAGAACTTCTTTGAGATGTTTGAGGTGATTTTGTCCTACGTCACCAATACCGTATCGTTCCTGCGGGTGGGTGCCTATGCCATTTGCCATGCGGGCATGATGCTGGTGGTCTATACCCTGGCAGGGGATCCCGCATCCCCGGTGGTGCTGGTGATCGGCAACATTCTGGTCATGGGCATCGAGGGACTGATGGTCTGCATTCAGGTGCTGCGTCTGGAATTCTATGAGATGTTCGGGCGGTTTTATCAGTCCGGCAGCCGGGAGTTTACCCCTGCTGTGGTAGACTATACGAAAAAAATTGATCTTTAATCGGGAGGAAACGAATTATGACACTTACCATTATGCTTCTGCTGGCAGCTGCCATTGCGCTGCCCCTTGTTTGGGTTTCCCGCCGTCACAGCGCAGGAAAAACCGTAAAAAAGCCGCTGATTGCCCATTGCTTCAGCTTTTTTGTGCTGGTGGCAGCGGCTACCGTGTTCGGATTTGTTTGCTCCGGTTCTGCGCTGGCAGCGGACACTGCCGCAGCTGCCGCATCCAGCGGTATGGCAGATGGACTTAAGTATGTGGGCGCTGCGCTGGCAGTTGGACTCAGCGGCATCGGCGGCGGCATTGCGGTATCCTCTGCGGCTGCTGCAGCACTGGGCGCCATGAGCGAAAACGACAGCATCTTCGGTAAAGCGCTGATCTTCGTCGGTCTTGCCGAGGGCGTTGCACTGTACGGTCTGCTGGTGGCATTGCTGATGCTCTTTATGTAAAATGCGGTACTTTGTAATTTCCGATAATTCCGATACCCTGACCGGTCTTCGCATGGCTGGCATTGAGGGGGTTCTGTGCCATACCCGAGAGGAAACTCTCGCTGCAATCTCTCAGGCAGAGGCAGACGAAACCATCGGCGTGCTGCTGATTAACGAGCAGCTGTCGGCGCTGTGCCCGGAACGGGTGGATGCCCTGAAGCGTACGGCAATGCGTCCCCTGCTGGTGGAAATTCCGGACCGGCATCATACCCATCGCGCGCCGGACTCCATCACCCGGTACATCCGCGAAGCCATCGGAATCAAGGTATAGTAAGGAGGAGCATATGCCTGATATCAATCAGAAACTAGAGCGCTTCCGGCAGCTGGTTCTCGAGGATGCCCAGAAGGAACGGGGCAGAATCATGGAGGATGTGGACCAGCAGCGCCGGCAGCGATTGGATGCCGCACAGGCGGAAATTCGCCGCCGTGTGGATGCGGAAAAGCAGCAAAAGGCGGAAGCCATTCAGGCGGAAACCGGCAGAGAAATTTCCCGGCGCATGATGGCAGATAAGCGCCAAATCGCCACCCGCAGAGAAGCCATCGGACATGAGGTGTTCGATGCGGTGCGGGAAAAGCTCCTCGCCTTTACGGAGACGGAGGACTATCTTCCCCACCTCAAAAAGCTCTATGTAGAAGCGTTTGAAGCCCTGGGCAATCCCTATGACGGCACCATTTGGCTCCGTCCCCAGGATATGCACTATCAGTGGGAGCTTGCCGCCTGCCTGCCCGGTCGCCATGTGACCTTTCAGCCCGGAAACTTTACGCTGGGCGGTCTGATTGTAGACTGCCATTCCAAGCTGCTTCGCGCGGACCAGAGCTATGATACGGCACTGGGCGATTTGGACGGTCATTTTGCCGAGCTGTTTGGGCTTGGTCTGGCAGACGACTGAGAAGGAGGCAGCTATGGCAGAAACAAATTACTATATTGAAGGCATCAACGGTCCGGTTGTCACCGTAAAGGGCGGCAAGGGTCTGGCAATGATGGATATGGTCAGCGTCGGTCCGGAAGGGCTCATTGGTGAGGTTGTCTCCGTCAAGGGCGACGAAACCACCGTGCAGGTCTATGAGGACACCACGGGACTGATTCCCGGCATGCCGGTGGTTCCGCAGGGAGCTCCCATGTCCATCGCTTTAGGACCCGGACTGCTGAACAATATTTTTGACGGAATCTGCCGTCCGCTCCGGGGCATTGAAGCAGCAACCGGCGCGTTTATGGGCAGAGGCATTCACATTCCCGCGCTGGATACCGAGAAACAGTGGGACGTTACCATTCTGGTAAAGCCCGGCGATACATTGTCCCCCGGTCAGGTGTATGCCGAGTGTGACGAGACCCCGGTGATTCGCCACCGGAGTATGATGCGCCCGGATCAGTCCGGCACAGTCCTTTCCGTAGCAGCAAATGGCAGCTATACTGTGGAGGACACCATTGTCACGGTAAAAACACCCTCCGGCGAGACGCTGGAGCTGAAGCTGGCACAGACGTGGCCCATTCGGAAGCCCCGTCCGGTGAAGGCGCGCCGGTCCATTACCCAGCCCCTTGTCACCGGTCAGCGGATTATTGACGTGTTGTTTCCTCTGGGCAAGGGCGGCTGTGCGGCAATTCCCGGACCCTTTGGCGCAGGAAAAACCGTCACCCAGCATCAGCTGGCAAAATGGTCCGATGCGGATCTAATTGTCTATCTTGGCTGCGGCGAGCGCGGAAACGAAATGACCCAGGTGCTGGACGAATTCTCCGAGCTCATTGATCCCCACACGGGTCGTCCGCTGATGGATCGAACGGTGCTCCTTGCCAACACCTCCAATATGCCTGTGGCAGCCCGCGAGGCGTCCATCTATACCGGCATGACCATTGCGGAATACTACCGGGACATGGGCTATCATGTGGCAATGATGGCGGATTCCACCTCCCGATGGGCGGAGGCATTGCGCGAAATTTCCGGACGTCTGGAGGAAATGCCTGCGGAAGAGGGCTTCCCGGCGTATCTTTCCTCCCGATTGGCGGAATTCTATGAGCGCGCCGGTTATATGGACACCCTGTCCGGACGGGAGGGCAGCATTACGGTCATCGGCGCAGTCTCCCCCCAGGGCGGCGATTTCTCCGAGCCTGTGACTCAGAATACCAAGCGCTTTATCCGCACGTTCTGGGCGCTGGACCGAAGCCTTGCATATGCCCGTCACTTCCCTGCCATCAACTGGAACACCAGCTATTCCGAGTATTTAACGGACCTGACCCCCTGGTATGTGGAGCACTACGGTGGGGACTTTATGACCCTGCGTGGTCGGCTCCAGACCACCATGAAGGAGGAAACCAGTCTCAACGAGATCGTCAAGCTCATCGGCTCGGATATTCTTCCTGAGGATCAGAAGCTGACCATTGAAATTGCACGGGTGATTCGCCTGGGCTTTTTGCAGCAGAACTCCTTCCATGACATCGACACCTATGTGCCCATGGAAAAGATGAAGCGGATGATGGAGGTCATTTTCCGGCTTTATGACGGAGCAAAGGGTCTGATCGGTCAGAGCATTCCTCTGTCTCAGATTAAGGCAACGGGAATCTTTGACCAGCTTGTTCGCATGAAATACCAGATTCCCAACGATGATCTTTCGCAGTTTGACCAGTATGACGCAATGGTAGTCCAGGCGGTGGCGTCCGTTGCCGCGGCTTATCAGTAAGGAGGGGCTATGAAACTAGAATATATCGGTCTTTCTGAAATGGAGGGCTCCCTGATCTATCTGGATGGCGTCAGCGGCATCGGCTATGACGAAATGGCGGAGATTTCTCTGACAAACGGAGAAAAACGCTATGGTCGTGTGATTATGCTGGACGGCAGCCGTGCGGTGCTCCAGGTGTTTGAGGGCACCAAGGGCATTTCTCTGGAAAATGCCCGGACGAATTTCACCGGGCATCCCATGGAGCTGGCACTGTCTACGGAAATGCTGGGACGGATTTTTGACGGCGCAGGTCGCCCCATCGATGGCTTGGGCGAGCTGTATCCCGAGGAGCGCCGGAATATAGGCGGCTCCGCCATCAACCCCGTTTCCCGGATTTACCCCAGAAACTGCATTTATACGGGCATTTCCGCCATTGACGGCATGTCCACCCTGATTCGCGGACAAAAGCTGCCCATTTTTTCCGGCGCAGGTATGCGCCATAACGATGTGGCAGCACAGATTGTACGTCAGGCAAAGGTAGCCGCAGAGGACGGCGAATTTGCCATTGTATTTGCTGCTATGGGCGTTAAAAATGACGTGGCGGAATTCTTCAAAAAAGACTTTGAGGAAGCCGGCGCCCTCCAGCGGGTGGTCATGTTTGTCAACCTGGCGTCCGACCCCATCATTGAGCGCATGCTGACCCCCCACTGCGCCCTGACGGCGGCGGAATATCTGGCATTTAACCACGGCTATCATGTGCTGGTCATTATGACCGACATGACCTCCTACTGTGAAGCGCTGCGGGAATTCTCCTCCTCCAAGGGCGAGATTCCCTCCAGAAAGGGCTTCCCGTCCTATCTGTATTCTGACCTTGCTTCCATTTATGAGCGGGCAGGCATCATCAAGGGGCGAAAGGGCTCTGTAACCCAGGTTCCGATTTTAACCATGCCCAACGATGATATCACCCATCCCATCCCTGACCTTACCGGCTATATCACCGAAGGTCAGATCGTTCTGTCCCGGGAGCTGGAGCAGAAGGGCATTTATCCCCCGATTTCCGTGCTTCCCTCTCTGTCCCGACTGATGAAGGACGGCATTGGCGAAGGCTACACCCGGAAGGACCATTCCGACGTCTCCAACCAGCTGTTTGCCTCCTATTCCAAGGTGCAGGACGCAAGAAGCCTAGCATCGGTCATCGGCGAGGATGAGCTCAGCGATACCGACAAGCTGTATCTCAAATTCGGCAATGCCTTTGAGTCGGAGTTTGTCTGCCAGGGCAGCCGGGAGAATCGAACGCTGGATGAAACCCTGGATTTGGGCTGGCGGCTCCTGAGTATCCTGCCCAAGGGCGAGCTGGACCGAATCAGCGACCAGGAAATTCAGGAACACTACATTGAGAACGTTACGGTATAAGGAGTGAGAAACCATGGCTGTACTCCCTACCAAGGGCAATCTCATTGCCACCAAGCATTCTCTGGAGCTGGCAAACACCGGCTTTGAGCTCATGGACCGGAAGCGGAATATTCTCACCCGGGAAATGATGAGCTTGATCTCCCGTGCAGAGGAAATCCAGTCCCGGATCGATTCCACGTTTTCCGAAGCCTATGATGCGCTGATGCTTGCCAATATCTCCATGGGCAAGACCATCCATCTGGCAGAGCAGGTGCCGGTGGACGATTCCGTGGAAATTCGCTATCGCTCTGTGATGGGCGTTGAAATTCCAACGGTGTCGGCAAAGCCTGCCCAGCAGCCACTGCCCTATGGACTCAGCATTACCAATTCCGCCTTTGACGATGCGCTGATTAAATTCGGACGGGTGAAGGAGCTGGTGCGGGAGCTTTCCGAGCTGGAAAACACCATCTACCGGCTGGCGTTTACCATCAGCAAAACCCAAAAACGTGCCAACGCTCTGAAAAACATCGTCATTCCGGGCTATGAGGAAACCATTCGCCTGATTACCGAGGCGCTGGAGGAAAAGGAACGGGAGGAGTTTGCCCGGCTCAAGGTCATCAAGGCACAGAAAAATGCATAGCTGAAATTCCGTATAAAACAAGAAGGTTCTGTCCATCCTATGGGCAGAACCTTTTTGATATTGGGAGGAATTTACGATGGATTATACCGCTCTGGTACTGACCATCATCGGCGCGCTGAACTGGGCGCTGGTGGGCATTTTTCAGTTTGACCTGGTGGCGTGGATTTTCGGCGGACAGGGCGCCCTGGTGAGCCGGATTATCTATACTATCATCGGTCTGGCAGGCATCTGGTGCATTTCGCTGCTCTGGAAGGACCATCCCCTTGGTGCCGGCGAGACGGATCAGCAGCCCGGATGATTGGTGTCACAACAGCAGAAATGGCACAACACGCAGCGCGCCACAGGAACCGTGCGGCGCGCTGCCATTTTCCTTTTGGTCAATGTCCATAATTTTCATGTCTTTCGCTTGTTTCCTGACGAAACATGGTGTATGATGGAGCGGAACGTGGAGGTTATGTGAATATGGAACAGAATCAGACTCTATTAGACCAGCAGAATGAAACAACGCAGACGGAGCCTCCGTCCGCGTCTGAACCAATAGAGCAAAAAGTCGGTACAAAGCAGAAGAAAAAGCTCACCAGAGAGCAGCGCTGGTGGCGGTTCCACGGCATGCAGGCGGGACTTTTTCTTGCCATGGGAATCATCGGCGGCGGCATTCTCATTGCCCTTGTGTGCCTTCTGACGCTGCC
>CAJKNS010000027.1 GCA_905201305.1 uncultured Eubacteriales bacterium | reverse complement strand
TCTGGAGCAGCCTCCACATCATCGGCGCCCGGGATGTGCTGGACAGCGAGGACTTCCTGGTAAGCAACCTGCTGCTGCCCATCGGCTCCCTGATTTATCTGCTGTTCTGCGTCACCAAATGGGGCTGGGGTGCAGACAACTATTTTGAAGAGGTCAACACCGGCTCCGGTATGAAGATGAAGAAATGGCTCAAGCCCTACTTCCAGTTCATCCTGCCCATTCTGATTCTGATTATTTTGGTGCAGGGATTGATTTAACTTATCCAAAACGCAAAATCCGCACAGCTTTGGCTGTGCGGATTTTTTTGAGATGTCTCTTAATTAAGGAAGCATCGGGAACGCAGTCATCAGCAGCACCGCCAGGATGTTACCGATAAAGGTAAACAGCATGGTGGTCATGGCGATGGGAGGATAGCCCTCCTTGTACTTGATGCCGGTGATGCTCATCATTGCCACAATGGCGCCTGCAAAGGGCAGGGAATCGAGCACCGTGGTGGACATAACCAGCGCACGGAATGCATTGGTGGCATTCACGCCCAGCACGGGAATAAAGGTGCTGGCAGCTGCCATGGCGGCAATAATCATGCCGGAAGCGGAAGCAGCGGCGCCCAGCAGCATGATTGCCATAATGGACAGGGCAATCAGAGAGGGACCAGGCATATTCACAAAGAAGTTGCTGATGGTCTCAAAGGAAGGCGCTGCCTCAATGGCATAGCCCAGGGTGAAGTTCAGCAGGATAATGGCAGGAACACCGGCAATGGTAACGCCGTCGTTCATGCTGTCCACAATGGTCATCACCCGGCTGACGCCGTCCTTCTTGGGGATGTACACGCCATAGCAGATAATGCCGGCAATGCAGCCCACTGCCATGGACATCCAGGCTGCCTGAGAAAACCACAGGCTGTAGCTCACGGGGATGACGACCAGAGGAATAATGGTCAGGATCACGTGGGGCAGATGGCTCTCATCCACCACAGCGGGCTCCAGAGGACCGTATTCAAACTTTGCGCCCTTTTCCACATCCTTCGCCATGCGGCGGTTGATGTAGAACGTGGAAGCAGCCAGAACGAACAGCACATAGATAAAGCCCACAATGGTGCTGGACCAGGAGGTAACGCCAAAGTCCTTGAGGATGTTCTGGCACAGGATGTTGGGCGCTGCCAGAGAGCCGGGCACCACATTGCCCATGGAGGAGCCCAGCACCAGCATCACAGGCATGTACTTTCTGGGGATATCCGCCTCATACATAACGCCGGTGGCAATGCCGATCATGGTGAACAGGGATGCAAAGGGGTCAACGCCCACATAGTTGAACACCATGTTCATGAACACCACGCAGATGAAGCCAAACACCCGCTTGGTCTGGGGCTTTGCATTCTTGCCCAGCAGGTTCAGCAGGAACCGGGACAGGGAATGGGCAGCGCCGGAATCAATGAACATTTTACCGAAAATTGCGCCAAACAGATAAAGCGGAAGCAGCGTTGCCGCCTGCTCGCCTACCTTCGGCATGATGGTTTCATTAAAGGTCTGGATCAGGGGCATGTTGTTGGTGACCAGCACAACCAGACATGCAACCATGACCACATACGCCAGATGAAAACCCTTGTAGGTAAAGTAGATGACGATAAAGAACGCCACTAAAATACCAAGCAACCCAATGATTTCTGACATTTTGTGTCTCCTTTCACACAAGCCCCGCCGCCTCGCCGAATTGGTCTCCGATTCGGCGGGATTCTGTACAATCTGTATCCATATTATCGTAAAATCCGACATAAGAGTCAACATACAGAATCGGGCTGAAATCTACATTTTGTTACCTCTGTTCCATTTCAACACATCTTTGTCGATGTTTCGTCACATTTCCGCTGCAACACGTCACATACGTTTCGGATATTTCTCGCTTACTTTCCGCAACATTCCGCACATATCCTACATTTTGAACATGGTAAAATCTTTCCGTATACAAATTGATTGATTTATACCGTCCAAATGTATGATTCCCCTGTATTTTGTTGCAGTTCGCCGGTTCCCCCATGGGAACTTGTTTCCGCCGCAAGAAACCAGTTGATATCCCGGGTGCTACCGATTATAATGGGGATAACATTCATGATCGGAAACGAGGGATTTTATGATACATGCGGAGAAAAAGCCCCTGCATTTCCTGGTGCTTGCGCTGATTGTGGTGCAGCCGCTGCTGGACGTCACATCCTATTGGCTCAATGCCAGCGGAACGGAAAACACCATGACCCTGCTGCTGCGGCTGGGATTGCTGCTTTTTACCGTAGTCCTGGGCTTCTGTCTGGCGGAAAAGCGCCACGCCTATTATATCACCACCGCCGTGCTTTTGGCGCTGACAGCGGGACATGTGCTTGCCTGCGTGCAATTCGGCTATGCCCAGCCGATCCGTGATCTCACCAATCTGGTGCGGATTTATCTGATGCCCCTGACCGCGCTGAGCTTCTGCACCCTTCTCCGGCGGTTTCCCGAGCTCCGGCACAAGATCCCCGGCGCGTTTGCTCTGTGCCTGCTGATGATTCTTCTGGTGGAGCTCCTTGCCACCGCCACCGGCACCGATCCCCACACCTATCCCAACAAGTCTCTGGGAATTCTGGGCTGGTTCTATTTTGCCAACAGCCAAAGCGCCATTCTCTGCATGCTGACGCCCATTGCCTTGATCTATGTGCTCCGGCGGTTCTCCGGTCCCGTTCCGTTTCTGATTGTCTCTCTGCTCTTTATGGGCATGCTGTTTCTGTTTGCCACCCGGCTTTCCACCTTTGGCTGCATCCTGATTGGACTGGTGCTGGGGGTGTGCCTGCTGCTGTGGAAAAAGCGGATTCAGGGGCTGTGGCTCCTGGTGCTGGCAATTGTATTTGCCCTGCTGATTCCTCTGTCGCCCATGGCAAATAACCAGAAGCAGGTGCAGGCAAACATTCAGGTAAAGCAGCAGCACATTGACGAGCTGGTGGCGCAGGATCAGGCAGCTGCCGATTCCTCTGCCGACACCCAGCCGGAGTCCGTCCTGCGCAGCGCCTATCAGACCTATCTGCCCGGCTTGGTGGAGCACTTTGGTCTAAGCCGCACCGCCGAAGCCTATCACTACAGTCAAAGGGCATCGGATATCTGCGACACCCGGCGTGCCAGGCTCACCTATAGCCGCATGCTGCTGGAGGAGTCTCCCCCCAGCGCCAGGCTGTTCGGCATGGAGCTGGGACGCTGGTACACCAGCAGCGACAGCTATGATGTGGAAAACGATTTTCATGGGATCTTCTTTCTGTGCGGCGGCGTGGGACTGGTGCTGCTTCTCGGCTATTTCGGCTGGTTTGTGGTGCTGGTGTTCCGGAGCTTTGTGCGGAAGAAATTCGCGCTGCTGACCCCGGAGTTCGTGGCGCTGCTGGTGAGCCTTGTGACCTGTGCCGCCCATATCTATGCCACCGCAGGCGTTCTGCGGCGACCCAATGCCTCGTTCTATCTGGCGGTCTGCCTGGCGCTGTGCTGGAAGGATTGCAGGGACGCTCTGAAATCAGAATAAACCGCAAACACCCGCTGTACTCCGGCCCTTTGGAGTACAGCGGGTTTCTTTTTCCTTTTTGCGGTTACAGGTCTGCGGGTACACCGTTGATCTGCGCAGATTCACCCTTTTCCACCGGCACCACAATGCATTTCACGCCGCCCACCATCTGGGTGCGGATCTGCTTTGCCTTTTGCGGCGACACATGGAGGGAGATGGGCATTTCATCGGTGAGCTCGCTTTGAATCAGGCTGCCGGGAGATGCCAGCGCCGCCTCCTGCTCCTGAATGGTCTTTTTTGCCTGGGTGATGGTCTGGTCCTTCTCCTGAATCTGATCCTTCAGGTCCGTCACCTGCTCCTCCAGCTCGGCAGTCCGGATGCGCTGGACGCTCTCCTCCACCAGCTTTTTGTCCACCACATTCTGTGCGGTGGGCGGGGTATCTCCAAACCGGTAATCAAATGCCGCCTGGATGATATTCCGGGCTTCTTCGCCAAGGTCCACCTGCTCCATGACCTCCGCCATGGTGGCTTTGGTCAGGGCAAGGGGCGGCGTTTCCTCATCCTCCGGAGCATCGGGGTCCGGCAGGGTCATGTCGCTTAAATGCTTCTGCATCTTCAGGAAGACGCTTTTTCCCTGCTGGGGGTCCTCAAAGGAGTCCTGAATCACCTCTTTAAAGGCGTTTTTCTCCTCTCCTGCCGTCCGCTTTGCCACGCAGCCCAGCACATCCTCCACAAATTCCACATGGGAGTCCTTTCCGGTTTTCACATAGTACATCACCGCGCTGGAGTCCGCGCCATGTCCCGCAAAGGCAGGGTATGTAAAGCCGATATCGGGCATGCCCACCACCCAGTTCCGCTCGGTGACGCCAATGCGGTTCTCCTCCTCCCGATAGCCAAGACCGGGCTTGGAGAAATCCACGGGACACAGGGCGCAGATCATATATTCATAGGTTTCGCTGGATTCGTCCAGCCGCTTCCGGTCCTTGGTCTGGGTAATCACATCGTAAACGTCGTGGAACACCAGAATCAGATAGTTCCCCTCGGCGGCATAGCTGTCGATGATCTTTTCATACAGCCGGTCCAGCAGCTCGGGATTCTGCATTTTGCTGGCTTTCAGGGTATAGAGATAGCGCTGGTGTTCGTCTCCCGTCTCCCCCCGCTGGAAGTTCAGCTCCAGCAGATTGGAATTCAGGGACCCGGACATGGCTTTTTTCGCAATCTCCAGATATTTATAGTATTCCTCCTCGGGCAGCTCCGAGAAGCTCTCACTGAATTTCAGCACCACGTTTTTGCCGCCGTCCACATAGCAGCCGCAGAGCCGGTCAATGGTGCAGCTCTTTTTCGTCATTCGGCGGCGCAGCTCCAGCACGTCGCGTTTTGCAATACTCATAGGAACATCCTTTCCGCAGTTGCCTGCCCGATACAGTATACCCGTATTTCTCCTCCGGTGCAAGTGAAATTTTCCCGAAAAGGGGTTGACAGGAGCAGTAACATTTGTTATCATGCAGCTATAGGAATAACAAATGTTACGATTAACTCCCGCTCCCATATTTCCTTGGAGGTGTGATGATGAAACGTGCTGTTCTTCTTCTGAGTATGCTGCTTCTCTGCGGCTGTAGTCCCGCCGGGTCCGATGCCGCTGCCCCGCCGTCCGAAGCTGCCGCGGTCCGGACGACGGAGGCTTCCCTCTTCTATCCGGAAGCGCCGGACACCCAGAGCTTGACCATCGCCCGAACGGAGCACAACCGCTATATCACCGAAGCCATTGAGACGTTTAACCGTCTCTCCCCCGCCACACCCCTGGAATCCATTTGGTACACGGACAACGAAAACGAATTAAAGCTCTCGCTGATTGCCGGTGACGGACCCGATCTCATCAGTCTCGATGGCTTTGACTACGAGATCTATGCGGACAAGGGCGTGTTCTGCAACCTCTATGATTGGCTGGATGCAGACCCCGAGCTCAGCGGCGACGCTCTGCTTTCTCCCATTCTCCGGTCCATGGAATGGAGCGACCATACCCTCTATCAGCTTTCCCCCAGCTTTTACCTCCAAAGCATGTATGTTTCCCCCCAGGTCTGGGACCCCGATCAGCCCTTTACCCTGCCGAACATCGCCCAGTGGATGGACGCTCACCCGGACGCCGCCTTTACCATCAACGCAGACACCCCCGGCGACCTGCTGTCCCTGCTGCTGGACGGCTGTATGGACGATTATGTCAACTACACGGAACGAACCTGCGACTTTGGCAATTCCTTTGTCCAATTGCTTTCCGATGTGAAGCGCTGGGCAGAGCGGGACAGCGAAACTGCCGCACTGGAGGAAAATGCGTTCCAATCCGGCAGCATTCTCTGCGGCTGGAATCAGCTCAAGAGCTTTGACGGCTGCCACGGGCTGATCGACCAGGGCTTGACCTGTTCCGTGGGCTTTCCCGGAACCGATCATACCACGGTGTTTGCCGGGTCTGTGATGCGCTATGCCATATGCAGCGGCACCGGCAGAGAGGATTTGGCATGGCAGTTCCTCAAAGCCACCCTTGCCCCGGACTATCAGGAAACTGTCCCCTGGCTGCCCCTTTTGAAAAGCGAATGGGACCGCCGGGCGCAGAAAGCCATGGAGGAAACCCCTGCATCCGTCACCGAAGCCTATCGGAATCCCGCCGACGCTGCCCTGGGCGGCAACACCACCACTGTCACCGTCACCACTGCTCCCGTTCGCGGTCTGACCCAGGAGGAAATCGACAGCATGAACGAGCTGGTGAATCAGGTATCGTCCTTCAGCGGAAATACCAACGTGGAGCTTCGCACCATCATTTTTGACGAGGTGGACGGCTATTTCTCCGGGCAAAAATCCGCCGAAGCCGTTGCCGATGTGATTCAAAACCGTGCCGGAATTTATCTGTCCGAGCAGCAATAAAAAGGAGGTCATCCCATGAAACGCCGCATTCGCCCCTTCCCCATTGCCCTGCTGCTGGTAATTCTGATTCTTCTGGGCTGCTTTGTGGGCTACACCGTGAAAACCCAGCAGGTCAATTCCAATTTTCACTACAACAGCGCCTATGAAGACCTGAACCTCAATCGTCCCAAGGCGGTTTTGGAACGGCTAAAACAGGACGGCTATGACCTGAGCATGCCCGGGCTTTCCGGTCCCGTGACCTTTAACTCCCCCTGCAATTTCTCGTTTTTTCAGGATTTTAAGGCGCACGATGTGAAAAAGGGAACGCCCATCACCTTTGATTTCGTCACCTACTCCCGAGGCAGCGTCTATGCCGCCACCCGCTCCGGCGTGTTTACCATCGACGGACTCGAATACGCCACCATGCTCCCCCTTCGCGCCACCATCTCCCTTTATATCGCGGCGCTGGAGCAGAACAGTCTTGCAGGTCAATTTGAAGCGGACTTCGGCGCGCCTTTGTCCCGGAAAACCGCCCACGAAGCCCTGCGGAAGCTGGACCGGCAGCTCTATGAAACCGGGGTCTACAATCCCACGGACTATCCCTTTGACAAGATGTTCTGGAATCTGGTGCTGAAAATTGCCGCCATCACCGCACCCATCAGCATGATTATTCTGGGCATTCTTGCGGCATTCCTGATTGAGGGCGCCGAATACCGCCGTTATCTGTGGGAAAACAATCAGGAAAATCAGGCGCGCTGGGAGACTGTCTCCGGAAACCTGCCGGAATTCCACTCTCTGTCGGACAGCGGCGTCAACACCCCGCCTAAGCCCATACTCAAAAAGCCGGGACTGAAAGCCGCCCTTTACCGGCTGTTCGGTCCCACCGTCAAACGCTGAAAGGAGGTTTTTTCATGACCCAATATTCCATCTCCGAATCCGAATGGCAGGTGCTCTCCTGCCTGTGGAAGCAGTCTCCGCTGGAGATCAAGGACATCCTTGCCATGCTTCAGGAGAAAACCGGCTGGAACGCCAATATGGTCCGCACACTGATTGTCCGGCTTCAGGAAAAGGGCGCGGTTGGCGCGGAAAAGGGCGGGCGCTGCTATCGCTACTATCCCATTGCCGATGAAAAGAGCTGCACTCTGGCGGAAACCCAGTCCTTTTTGAACCGGGTATTTGACGGCAGTCCCGTGAAAATGATCGCCGCCCTCACCGGCAGCGGAAAGCTCACCACGCAGGACTGCGAGGAAATCGAAAAAATGCTGCGGAACATGAAGGGAGCGGATTGATATGACCCGGATTGCAGTTTTGTGGACCATCACCTGGGGCTCCTGGCTCACGGCGCTGGCAATTGTGCTGGTTCGTCTGCTGCTGGGCAAGGTGCTGTCTCCCAAGGCAAAATACTATCTCTGGCTGCTCCTTGCCCTCCGGCTGCTGCTTCCGGTGCTGCCCCAGAGCAATCTCAGCATCCAGAATATTCTGCCCCAGCGCACTGCCGCCGTCTCTGTCCTTCCGGCAGCTTCCCCTGCTGCACCTGCTGCACCGATTCCAGACACCGTACCGGCTGCCCAAGCCCCCATACAGGAGCCGGACGTTCCCGCTGTTTCTATCGCTCCCGCTCCCGTTTCCAAGCCGCTGTCCCTTTCCACGGTGCTGCTGTGGGTTTACGCACTGGGCGTTGGAATCACCGCCTGTGTCTATCTCGTGCTCTATGTCCGCACCGCCCGGATGCTGAAGCGGCTGCCGGACTGCAACGGTGCCGAAACCCTTGGGGTATGGAATTCCCTTCGGTCCCGGCTTTCTCTCCCCGCCCGGATTCGGCTCAAGCGGGGCAGTCAGGGCATGTCCGGCGGGCTGATTCATCCCACCATTGTTCTTCCGCTGGAGATCACCGGAACGGACGCTGCTCCGATTCTCCTCCACGAAGCCCAGCACATTGCCGCCCATGACCTTTGGATCATGACCCTTTACCGGCTGCTGCGGTGCGTCTATTGGTTCAATCCCGTGGTATGGCTGTGCTTCTGTCAGGCATTTTTCGACAGCGAAGGCGCCTGCGATCAGCGGGTATTGGAATCCGATCTGGTTTCCGGAAAAGACTATGCCCAAGCGCTCTACCGGGAGAGTCTGCTCTCCTCTCAGGATGGACTGTACATCCGCACTGCCTTTGGAGGAAAGCACACCATTCGCCGCAGAATTGCCCAAATCGCCCGGTTCCATGGCAAGCGTCGCTGGATGCTCCCGCTGGCGCTGGTGCTGGTGCTGACCATTTCTGCCTGCACGCTGACCGCACGGCAGGGTTCCGATTCCAGCGCATCCGATACTTCCGATTCCCCCAGCCTGTCCGAATCCATCCCTTCCGCAGAAAGCAGTGCGGCGCTTTCCGAATCGGAGCCGGATGCATCGGAAATATCCGCGCCGATTTTCTTTACGGACGGCAATCTCACGTTTTTGAATCTCCCCTGGGGCTCCACCCCCGAATATGTCATGGACTACATGACCTACACGGACGAGGACTTTACCCTCACCAGCCGGGGCAGGAATTTTGAAGCAGATGTCACCCAGCCGCTCCCGAACTATCCGGAAATCAGCAAAATCAAATATGCTTTTCATTTTGTGGGGCTGGACCTCACCAAGGGATTGGACGGCATCGAGCTGTTCTATGACGACAGTCAGGTGTCCTATGACGATCTGCTCTCTGACTGCACGGGCTTTCTGGGGTCGCCGGAGCATCAGGACGACAAAAGCGCCAACTGGACCGTCGATTCCGGCTATGTCACCCTCAGCAATCTCAATTCCCTCAAGCTGACGCTGACCTCCACCCTGCGGGAAACGGAGTTTGAAACCCTTTCCACCCCCGAGGACGTTGCCGCCTATATGGACTCCCTGATGCCCCCGAACGGTCACTACGGCTGGACGTATCAGCAGCATATCGATGCAGGACTGCTGGACCCGGATGCAGGCACACTCACCCATGAGGACGAAAACTGCGACAGCTTTACCACCACCATTACCTTGGGCGGTGAGGAAGTGGAGGCACGGTATTATTTCGTGCGGAATCTGCCGCTGCAAGAGACGGATATCCGGATTCTTACGGAGGTTCATGTGGTGCCCCCGGAGGATGTGCCGTATCGGGACTGGTTCGCCCGGTTCTCAGATCAATACATGGATAAGCTCTACAAAAGCCAGGTGAATGACTACCGCACCCCCGTATTCGTGGGCAATCTCATCACCCAGGAGCAAAAGGACGAAATCGGCAATCTCTCCCTCCAATATGCCGGCACCTATGCCTCCACCGACGCCTGGTCGCTGAGCTTTATCTGGCGGGACGGGGACCTGCTGAAATTCAATGGCACCGGCTATGCCCTCTATCTGGCAATCACCGGTCAAGTGACAAAATGACACATCATTCGCTATTAGTCTGGACAAACCGCCCCCTGATACGGTATACTGGGTTTGGAGTGGTCTGAACGGTTCAGATCAGCATCGCGGTGGTTGACGGCTTTGCCGGAGCGCTGGGATTTCCCTGGCGCTCCGGTTTTTGTCTGCCCTCTGCCCAGGGGAAGTCTGAACCGAACCTTAATCAATCTTAAAGGCTTCTTAATTGCCACCGGAGATGGATGCTGTTACAATAGGAGGAGGAAAAGGGGGCATGCCGGATGCAAGGCAGAAAAAAGTGGTTTTTTAATATCGTCTTTCTGCTTTTGGTCATCGGGCTGACGCTTTATGGGCTGTTTCGGGGCACCGATCCCGGGACACTGCTTTCGCTCCTGCGTCAGGCGCAGCCCCTTTGGTGGGTTCTGAGCTTCTTATTGGTGGTTGCGTTTATCTTAGGCGAGAGCTTCGTGCTCCATGATATCATGCGCACGCTGAAAACGCCCCACCGGCTGACCCATTGCTTTCTCTATTCCTTCATCGGCTTCTTCTTCAGCTGCATTACCCCCTCCGCCGGCGGCGGTCAGCCTGCCCAGGTTTACTTCATGCGGAAGGACGGGATCGACGCTGCCGTATCCGTGCCGGTGATGATTCTGGTGACCATCACCTATAAGCTGGTGCTGGTGATTTTTGCGCTGGGGGTGCTGATCTTCCGTCCCGCTTCGGTGATGCATGCATTGGCGCCGGTTTGGCTCTGGTGCATGCTCGGCATTGTGCTGAACGGCGCGTTCATCGGCTTTTACATATTACTGGTGCTGTGTCCCGGCGCGGTGGAACGGCTGCTGAACTTCTCCATCCGCCATCCCGGCAAGCTGTTGGGCACCCGGCGGCAGGAAAAAATGCTTTCCTGGCTCCACCGTTGGATGGCGCAGTATCGGGACGTTTCCCGGTGCTTCCGCAGTCAGCCCATGATGCTGCTCCGGGTGACATTACTCACCATTCTCCAGCGCTGCCTGCTGTTTGCAGGGACGTTCTGCGCCATGCGCTCCTTCGGGATCGCCGCCGGAAGCCTAGGCTCCATTGTCACACTCCAAGCCATGATCTCTCTGGGGACCGACCTGCTCCCCCTGCCCGGGGGAATGGGTGCCAGCGAGACGATGTTTATGCGGATTTTCCCCGCACTGTGCGGCGAAACCCTGACTCTGCCTGTGCTGCTGGTCAGCCGGGGCATCAGCTACTATGGTCAGCTGCTCATCAGCGCCATTTTCACGGTAGTTTCCGTTTTTATCATTGGAAAGAGGGATGAAATATGATCGGATTTTACGATTACACCGTGGTACTTACGTTTCTCAGCGTACTTACCTCTATTTTTGGCATGACGCAAGCCATGGACGGGCATTTTCGCATTGCCATTGTCTGTCTTGCCCTGTCCGGACTGCTGGACACCTTCGACGGCAAGGTCGCCCGGACCAAAAAAGACCGGAACGATGACCAGAAGCTCTATGGCATTCAGCTGGATTCTCTGGCGGATGTGGTCTGCTTTGGGGTATTTCCCGTGATGATCTGCACGCTTATGGGCGTTCGGGGCATTCTCGGCGGCGTTGCGGTTGGCTTTTATTCCCTCTGCGGCGTGATTCGTCTGGCGTTCTTCAATGTGCTGGAAACCAACCGTCAGACCCAGCCGGACAGCGGCGAAAAGGTCTACCACGGTCTGCCCATCACCTCCATTGCGGTGATTCTGCCGCTGACGTTCCTGTTGGGCTTCTGCATGAACGAATGCACCTTCCGTTGGGTGCTCATGGCGATGCTGGTCATCACCGGCTTTCTGTTCATTCTGGATTTCAAGCTGAAAAAGCCCACCAATTTGCAGATTGGGCTGCTGATCGTGATCGTTGCCGCTGCGGTTTCCGTGGTAATGCTGTTCTACCATCACAGGGTGCCGAATCGCAAGACCCTGGACGAGCCCCTGTATGAAGCCATCGCCGACAGCGATTTTGAGCTATTCCCGGAGAATTCGCCATGTCAGTGACCGCACGGCTGCGGGACGGAACGCCCGTAGAGAGCTATGACAATCAGGCGGGCATCATTCGTTTTCTCTATACCACCGCCCTGGGCAGGGTTCTGCTGCGTCCGCTGATTTGTCCCGGCTTCTCCCGATTCATGGGTCATGTGCTCAGCAGCCGGATCTCCCGGGTGCTGGTGGGACCGTTTATCCGGAAAAACCATATCTCCATGGATGACTATCCCCCGCGGCGCTACCGCTCCTTTAACGACTTTTTTACCCGCACGATTCTCCCGGAGCGAAGACCGGTGGCCATGACGCAGGATCATCTCATTGCGCCCTGCGACAGCAAGCTCAGCGTCACCCGGCTGGAAACCGATACCCGCTTTTTCATCAAGGGCGTGGAATACACTGCCGGGGATTTACTCCGCAGCGAGGATTTGGCGCAGAAATTCGCAGGAGGCTGGCTGCTGCTGTTCCGGCTGACGGTGGACGATTATCACCACTATCTCTATCCCCTCAGCGGCACCGAGAGCACCCGGGTGGTAATTCCGGGGGTATTCCACACGGTCAATCCCCTTGCCGCAGGCATTCGTCCCATTTATCGGGAAAACACCCGGGAGTATACCTGCACCGAAACGGAATTTGGCACCCTGCTTCAAATGGAGGTGGGCGCGCTGCTGGTGGGTCGGATTTCCAACCACATGGGCGCCGGACCGGTGCAGCGGGGCACGGAAAAGGGTATGTTTGAATTCGGCGGCTCCACGGTGGTATTGATGCTGGAGCCGGGTCGCCTGCAGCCGGATGAGGATATTCTGCGGAATTCCTCCGCCGGAGAAGAAACGATTGTAAAAATGGGGGAACGCATTGGAACGCTCATCCGCACACCGTAACGCCGCCGGTCAGCTGTATGACCGGACTCTGGGGCATATCCTTCCGGGCAGCCGGCTGGTCAGTGTGCTGATCTGTGTGGCGCTGAACAGTCTGGTCTATTGGAGCACCCAGGCACTGGCTGTAAATCGGACGCTTTATGACATGACCACCGCGCTGGACCGCATGATTCCCTTTGACTCCCGTTGGGTTCTTATCTACGTTGCCTGCTTTGCCTATTGGGCGGTGAGCTATGTGCTCATGGCGCGGCAGGAGAGCTGGTATCCCATTATGACCGGCGAGGTGCTGGCAAAGCTGCTGTGCGGCGTGCTGTTCCTGCTGATTCCCACCACCAATGTCCGCCCGGAAATTACGGACAGCGGCTTTACCGCCTGGCTTATGGGGCTGATTTACCGGCTGGACCCGCCCCTTGACCTGTTTCCCTCCATCCACTGCATGGAAAGCTGGATCTGCTTCCGGGGTATGCTGGGGCAAAAGAAGATTCCAAAGTGGTATCAGGTCTTTGCGGGAATTCTCACGGTGCTGGTCTGCCTGTCCACCCTGTTTACCCGGCAGCATGTGATTGCTGATGTGATTGTCGGCGTATTGCTGGGGGAAATCTGTTTGGATGTATCCCGGCATCGGGGCTGTGGCAAGCGGCTCCGGCGCTGGACCGAAGCCATAGACAAAAAGGTATTTGGATAACAAAAGAGGTACGGATTTTTTCCGTACCTCTTCGTTTTACGCTTTTTATCGTCCGTCCCCAAAGAAAAATACTGCAAGCATGCCCGGACCCACATGTGCGCCGGTGAGCGGCTCATGCATGGAAAGAATCAACTCCTTGGGGGGCGCAATCTGGCGGATTCTCTCCGCCAAAAGCTGTGCCTCCTCCAGACAGTCGCCGTGGGAGATGGCAACCCGCTGATGCTCGGCATCCACCACCTTCTTGGCATACATCTCCGCCAGCTCGGTGATGGCGCGCTTTCTGCCGCGAATTTTGCCGCAGACCACGATTTTTCCCTCTTCATCCCCACGGAGCATGGGCTTGATCTGGAGCATGGAGCCCAGCACTGCCGTCACGCCGGAAACCCGTCCGCTGCGCCGCAGGAACATGAGATCGTCCACGGTGAAATACTCGCACAGTCCCAGCCGGTCAATGTTCAGCTGCTCCTCCGCCGCCCGGATGTCCATCCCGGCAATGCTGTAGTCCGCAGCCTTACAGGCGAGGATGCCGGTGCCCAGTCCCGCGCCCATGGAGTCCACCACAACAACCTGCCGCTGGGGATATTCCTCCATCAGCTGCTGGGCTGCCATATTTGCCGCTGCCACCGTGCCGCTGATGCCCGAGGAAATGCCCACATACAGCACATCCTTCCCCTCTGCCACCACCGGACGGAACGCCTGATAAAACGCCTCGCTATTAATCAGCGAGGTCTTGACCTGTGCACCCTGACGCAGGCGGTTATAGTAGCTTTTCCCGTCAAAGCCGTCGGGATATTTGGGGCAGACGATCAGCTCGCCATCCAGTTCATAGGCAAAGGGCACCACTTCAATCCCCAGCTCCTGTAGTTTTCTCTGGGGCAGATTACAGCCGGAATCGGCAAATACAACAAAACGCATGAAATAACTCCTATTATCAAAATAATTTTCATTATTATATTACATCATCCGAACTCCAGCGTCAAGGGTAACTTTCCCCGCGCCGTTTTGGCTCCATTCTGTTTTTCCACTTTGTGAAGATTATATGTAGAAATTCAGTAGAATATGTGATAAACTAGGGCAATACCGCATAATTCGGCAAGGAGATTTGGCGAGGAATTTTGCATCACAAATTTGTTGCGA
>CAJKNS010000026.1 GCA_905201305.1 uncultured Eubacteriales bacterium | reverse complement strand
CCCCCGCCGATGACGCAGATATCATACATGATAGTACCTCCTTGTTTTGAATTCCATCGTACAAACAGTATACCACAAAAGTACCGGAAGAAAAACAAAAAGTGCCTGCTGCGAAATTAGCAGCAGGCACAAAGCGGTATGTTCGATTAGACGTAGAACAGCATCTCGGAGTAGCTGGGCAGAGGCCAGTAGTCCTTGCCGATGATGATCTCGCAGTGATCCGCAGCGGCGCGGATTTCGCTCATAGCGGGCACCACCTGCTTGCAGTAGTACTCTGCCAGCTCATAGGTGCCGGTGATGGAATCTACCTTGTTCATCAGCGCATCCAGCTTGTCGGCGGCAGCGTTCATGTCGTCCACATCCTTGGTGACAGAGGTAAGAATCTGCTCCTCGGTCTTGGTGGAAAGTACATCGCTGACTGCCTTCTTGGCGGCTGCGGTTTCTGCCACGGAGGAAAGGAACTCCAGCGCAGCGGGAATCAGCTGGCGGCGTGCCATACCCAGGGTAGTAAGGGACTCAATGTTGATAACCTTGGAGTAATGCTCCAGCTCTACCTCGTAGCGGCTCTGCATTTCCACAGGGGTCAGAACATTCATTTCGTCCATCAGGGCGATGTTCTTGTCAGCCAGCAGGCAGGGCAGCGCGTCAACGGTGGTCTTCATGTTCAAAAGACCGCGCTTTTCTGCTTCGGCTTCCCACTCGGCGGAGTAGCCGTTGCCGTTGAACAGAATGCGCTCATGCGCCTTGATGGTCTTCTTGATCCACTCGGCGGCAGCGGCGGTGAAGTCCTCGGCACCTTCCATCTCGGCGGCAAAGTCCTTGAGGACCTTTGCAACGGCAGAGTTCAGCACGGTGTTGGCGTCGGACAGGTTCATGGCAGAACCGGGCATACGGAACTCAAACTTGTTGCCGGTGAAGGCGAAGGGAGAGGTACGGTTCCGGTCGGTGTTATCCTTGGGGAATACGGGCAGAACGTCAACGCCCAGATCGATCTTTGCCTTGCCCTTTGCCTCGTAGGGGCTGTCGTTTGCGATGGAATCGAGAATGGCACCCAGCTCATCGCCTACAAAGATGGAGATGATGGCAGGAGGAGCCTCGTTGGCGCCCAGACGATGGTCGTTCCCGGGGGATGCCACGGTGGCGCGGAGCAGATCCTGATAATCGTCTACCGCCTTAATTACAGCAGTGAGGAACGTCAGAAACTGGAGGTTATCCATGGGAGTGTCACCGGGATCCAGCAGGTTTTCACTGCCGGCGGACAGGGACCAGTTGTTGTGCTTGCCGGAGCCGTTGACGCCATCGAAGGGCTTCTCATGGAGCAGGCACACAAGACCGTGGCGCTCGGCAACCTTCTTCATCATTTCCATGGTCAGCAGGTTGTGGTCGATTGCCTTGTTGGTGGTGTCGAAAATGGGAGCAAGCTCATGCTGTGCAGGAGCAACCTCGTTGTGCTTGGTGCGGGCGGGAATGCCCAGCTTCCACAGCTCGTCGTCCAGTTCCTTCATAAACTCGGAAACCTGGGGACGAATGACGCCGAAGTAATGCTCCTCCAGCTCCTGACCCTTGGCGGCGGAATGACCGAACAGGGTGCGTCCGGTGAGAATCAAATCCTCGCGCTGCTCATAATCCTCCTTGCGGATCAGGAAATACTCCTGCTCGGGACCGACGGTGGAGGAAACATGGGTGCAGGTCTTGCCAAAGAGCTTCAGAACCTTGCACGCCTCGGTGGAAATTGCCTTCATGGAACGCAGCAGAGGGGTTTTCTTATCCAGAGCCTCGCCGGTGTAGGAGCAGAAGGCAGTGGGGATGCACAGAACATCGTCCTTTACAAAGGCATAGCTGGTGGGGTCCCATGCGGTATAGCCGCGGGCTTCGCAGGTGGCACGCAGACCGCCGGAGGGGAAAGAGGATGCGTCAGGCTCGCCCTGAATCAGCTCCTTGCCCTTGAACTCCATAATGGCAGTGCCATCGCTCATGGGGGACACAAAGCCGTCGTGCTTCTCAGAGGTGATGCCGGTGAGGGGCTGGAACCAATGGGTGTAGTGGGTGGCGCCCTTTTCAATCGCCCAGTCCTTCATAACACTGGCGACAACGTTTGCCACATCCAGGTCCAGCGGCTTGCCCTCGTCAATGGTTGCCTTCAGGCTCTTATAGGTGGCGCTGGGCAGACGCTCCTTCATAACGTGCTCATTGAATACCATGGAGCCGTAGATTTCCTTGGTGTTTGCTGCCATATTGATCTACTCCTTTTCTAAAGATCTCCGCCATGCGGAAGGTGATGACAAAAAAGATAGGCGCCGTGAGGGGGTCCCTCACAGCGCCCTTGCTGTAATGACAACATTATAGCGCGTTTCCATCTCAGGGTCAACTGCATTTTTGCCGAATTTTATGAGAAATGCAATTTATTTTCGTACATTATGCAAAAGAGAGAAATACTGCGAAATGGGGGGATTTTTCCGGGATTCCCAGGGAGCGGGCGGCGGTGCTATTGTGTTTTTGAAGGAATTATGCTATTCTGCCAGTAAGAACAGGAGGGATTTTTGTGAAAAAACGAGTCATTGCAATCTTAATTTGCCTTTCGTGCATCGCAGGACTGTCTGCCTGCGGAAAGGAGCCTCAGGTCAGTGAGAATTCGGCGCCGGAAGCGGCGCAGACCTTTGGCAATGCGCCGGTGGAATCTCCCAGGATGGCGCAAACGGTACCGGAGGAGGACAGCACGGGCTGGCGGGTAACCCCTCAGGCGGAATACAGTGCGGTGAACCAGGCAGTGATGGCGGCAATTCTTTGCACACAGGATGGACTTACTTATGACCCGGAGGACCCGGTGTATTTCTGGCGGGCAGTGGGATATCTCATTACCCTGCGGAGCATGGATGAGACTTTTACCAGCAGCGAAATGGATGGTACCCGCGTGACTGCGGAGAACCTTCCGATATTTGTTCAGGCAATGTTTGGAGACTATGCAGGGGATATTCCGTCCGTTACGGAGGAGGACCCGCTGGTGAGCAGATCGGAAGACGGCAGCTATCTCATTCACGGTCCCAGTAGCATCTCTCTGGAGCTGTCCCTGGGAGAGATCACGCCTGCCCAGGAGGGCTATACCGCTCAGGCGGAGCTGAAAAATGACGGGGAGAATCAGGGCGTGTTCCAAATTACCATGGTAGATTATACCGGTCCCGAGGCGGGAAAAGAACTGTTTCACTACAGTCTGACCGGCGTGACAAGACTCAGCTGACGTCAGGACAAATTTGGACGCATTTTCCAAAAATAAACATGAAAAAATCAGGTTTCGCAGTTGACATAAAAAATCTTCTTTGATACAATCTATGCATAGAATGTAAGAAGGGATGTGCAGGTGCGATGAAGACCGTGCTGACGGTTCACGCGGACTATCGAAAGGCACAAATCCCCGCTGACGATATTGCTTATATTACGGTGGAGGAACGGAAAACAAAGATTACCCGTGGGGACGGATCGGTGCTCAGAACCAACCAGAGCCTGAAGGACGTCTTTGCGCAGCTGCCGGAGGAGACGTTTCTCAATATCAATCGGGGGATTGTGGTATCAAAACGATTTATCAAGGATGAGAAAAACGGCGAGATTACCATGACCGACGGCACGCGATTCCGGAGGCGGGTCCGCTCAGACCGTGCGCCCAAGCGGCAAAAGCAGCCGGTGCTGTCCCGCACGGAAAAGCGGGAGGTCTGTCCGGCAGACGTGCTGTCCCGCTGGCTGGACCCCATGCCGCTGCCCATGGTGGTGATGGAGCTGGTTTACGGAAACGGCGGCGTGGATTTTCTGGTGCGGTATTTGAGCCGGGAGATGGCGCAGCTGGAAAGCGTGACCGTGGAGGAAATCCTCAACCAGTCCGTATTAAAGCTCAAAAATGTAGGAAGTCCCAAGTGGATGGCGATTTTTGCGGATGTGGCAATCCACGGGGGCAGCCGTGTGATTGAAGATGTGCTGGAGGATTCCGGAAAGTATATGCAGCTTCGGTGCTATCAGCCCCAGCCGGGGTTCTGCTGCTGCATCCTGACGGATTTGACCAAAGAGAATAATCTGGTGCAGGAACTGTTCCGCGCCAGATAACGAAATATCCCTGCTGTGGACGATGGTGCCGCAGCGGGGATATTTTATGTCAGGAGACGTGATACATGGCGCTGAGAATTGCTTCCACAGCCCGATAGGGAAGAATCCGGTTAAGAAAGGGAAATACCCGGTAGATGCCGCCAACCGCTTTGCAGGCGGGCAGACGCTTTCGCCGAAGCAACTTTAAGACCATGGCGGTCACGCAGGAGGGATCCTTTCCGGTTTGCTCGTCCTTTGCCATCTGCTCCACCGCACGGCGGCAGGCTGCTTCATAGTCGCTGCCTGTGGTGGCGGCAGAGAGGGATCGGGCGGCGGTAAAGCCGGTTTTCAGGTCGCCGGGTTCAATGACGGCAGCCTGAACGCCATAATGCCGAAGCTCCAGCCGCAGGCATTCGGTCTCCTTCCGCAGCGCTGCCTTAGACATGGAATAAAGCCCCTGAAAGGGCAGCGCATAATCTCCGCCAATGGAACCGATGTTGATGATAACGCCGCTTTTTCTGGCGCGCATCCCAGGCAGAACGGCTCTGGCGGTACGCAGAGGACCCACGGTGTTGACGTCCAGCTGCCGAAGCGTTTCGTCTCCGGTGCAGTCCTCCAGCGCACCGGCAATCCCGGAGCCTGCGCAGTTAATCAGACCGTCGATGTGCCCCTGTGCACTTAAAATTTCAGCAACGCCGGCGGAAACGGAATCGTCTTTGGTTACGTCCATTTCCAGCGGATAAAATGTTCCGGCTCCGGCGGAATAGGGAGCAGGCGTTCGGCGGGCAGCACCGTATACAATGGCGCCCTGCTGTACCAGAGTACAGGCGATATCACGACCGATGCCGGAACTGGCGCCGGTGACAAGATAAACACAGTTTGTGATACGATCCATGGGTATGACCTCCTGTGGTGGTTTTGCCTATCATAGCACAAAATGGTTGCGTCTACAATCCACGAAGCACCTACAAGGCTGCAAAAATAAAACACCTGAAGCATATTTTGAACGGTAAAATGTACAAAACATCCGGGAGATTTTCGCCTGTTTCAGCGGCGGATTTTCCTTTTCTTCTGCGTCCAAATACCGTATAATGGAGATGACAAAAAGCGGAGGAAAAGGAGGAGATGGTATGAAAAAAACCTGGAAGCGGCTGCTGACCTGGACGCTGTGTCTGGCGCTGGTGCTGAGCTATGGTGTCATGGCGGCAGATATGATGCCCATGGATGGTATGGGTCCCCCGCCGGACGGCGATATGGGCGGAGGCGGCGCCCCTCCACCGGGCGGCGGTGCACCGGAGACTGCGGCAATTGTGATTACCGACGGCGCAGAGAATCCCGATGCGGAGTATGAGCCGGGGGCATATAGCAGCTATATTTCCGGCGTAGACGGCGTGCTGACCATCAACGGACTTAGCTTAACCAGCGGCGACTACACCTTCAACGGTCTGGTTGCCACGGGTCCTGGCAGTGTGGTGCGGCTGCAAAAGTGCACCATTCGACTGGGGGGCGATGCCCCGGCAACCGATGATGATACCGGCGGCGCTGCCACCAACATCGACAATGGCGCAACCCTCTACATCTCGGATTCTGAGCTTACGGTAGACGGTGCAGCCCGCTATGTAACGGCAAACTATAATGATGCAACATTGATTGTCAACAACTCCACCGTGACCTCCACCGGCAGCAATGACAATACCGCCGATGTGTCCGATCCCTTCTCCAATGCGGCGCTGCTGATTTCCGGCACCGCCCGGGCGAATTTCTCCATCGGTGCAACCCAGACCTATTATTATGACTCGGTTTGCACCGCAGAGGGCTGGGCGGCACTGTCTACGGATTCCGCCACCGGCACCGGTCTGGATCTCTATGCCTACAACACCGAGGGCGTTGCGGAAAATGGCGGCTATTCTACCTATGCTGACACCAATTGCCGGGTATGGCTCTATGGCAGCCGGCTGACGGCGGCGGAGATCGGCTGTATTATCTCGAAAAACGGACAGATTCACAGCTATAGCAGCGACAGCGCGCCCGATGACGTGATGCAGTACCATGAGGGAAAGCCGGTCAATGTGGCTTCCAGCATCATAGGCGGCAGAAATGCGGTTATGATCCATGCGCCGGACATGATGGGGCAGGGGCTCATGGCAGCGGACTGCGGTACATTTTATGCGGAAAACACCACCCTTGCCACCGACAACGATCTGCGGTCCACCAAGGATTATAACGACTATGGCGAGGCGGTTGGGGCTTATATCGACGATGTCAGCGGTGATATCTTCCTGATTCGTTCCACCTCTGCGGATATTCAACTGAAAAACGTTAAAATGGACAGCTACAACGGCGTGCTGGTCCATACGGTGCTCAATGCCGATTCCATGGGCAATTTCCTGGCAGCGGGCGACGGCGAGCAGGTCAGTCCCGTTGCCGTGACCATGGAGAATATGGACGTTACCGGTGATATTCTCCATGAGGATTATCAGCGGCAGATGACCGTGGACCTGGAGCATACCACCCTCACCGGCAATCTGGTTTCCGGCACCATGGACAGCTGGAACCAGCAGTGGGCGGACTATGGCGAGGTCAACTGGGTGGTGGACGACAGCTTTGACGCGGATTATGGCATTGCGCTGACTGTGGGGGACGGCGCCGTGTGGAATGTCACCGGAGACTCCAGCCTCAGAAGCCTGACGGTTGCGGAGGGCGGAACCATTCAGGGCGATATCACCCTGGACGGCGAACCGCTTTCGCCGGAGCCCGGCGAAACCTACACCGGCGATATTCAGGTGACCGGCAGCGTTACAGTGGAAGAGCCGGAATCCCTGATGGAGTCTGCGGTGGAAACTGTTGCAGCGCCGGAAGCACCGGAGGAAGAACCTCCTGCGGCAGTGGAAGCGACCCCGGAAGCAAACCCTGCGCCTGTAACCGAGCCTGCACCCCAGAATTCCAGCAGCACAGTTGTGGCAGTCGTTCTGGCAGCGGCTGCACTGGCAATTATTGCTGTGGCAGTGATTGTCCGGAAAAAGAAGAAATAGTCCAATGGGCGCTGTATGGGAAACCGTGCAGCGCTCATTTTGCAGGGGAAAATTCATTCAGCCCATTGACAAACCGGGGCTGCATTGCTACAATACCCATACAAGGCGATGACGGAACCAGTACCGTATTCCCGGATTGCAGAGAGAGGCGCAATGGCTGAAAGCGCTTTATGACGGGAATATGCGAACACCAGTCCGGAGCCGCTGCGGGGATGTTTGAAACGCAGCCGTCCCTCCGCGTTAAGGAGTCAATGAGTGAAACCATAAGGTGGAACCGTGCACTGCACCCTTATGAGCCAATGGGCTCATAGGGGTTTTATTTTTTTTGATTTTTTATAAGGAGATGTTCCCGATGAAGGTTATTTACAACGACGGTCATGTGGGCGAGATCGAAAAGGATCAGGAGCTGCATGTGATTCGTCATACTGCAGCCCATGTGATGGCGCAGGCAATTAAGCGCCTGCATCCCCAGGCAAAGTTTGCCTATGGTCCTGCCACCGAGCGCGGCTTTTACTATGACGTCGATCTGGGCGAGGAAAAGCTCACCGACGAGGATTTGCAGGCAATCGAAGCCGAAATGAAGAAAATCTGTAAGGAAAACCTGCCCCTTAAGGCATATGCGCTGCCCCGGGACGAGGCAATTGCACTGATGCAGAGCCGCGGCGAGGACTACAAGGTGGAGCATATCGGCGATCTGCCTGAGGACGCCACCATTACCTTCTATCAGCAGGGCGAGTATATCGACATGTGCGTGGGTCCCCATCTGACCTACACCAAGACCCTGAAGGCGTTCAAGATCACCCAGCAGTCCGGTGCATACTGGAGGAATGACAAGAACAATAAGATGCTCACCCGAATCAACGGCATTGCATTCCGCACCCAGGCAGAGCTGGACGAGCATTTGAAGCTCATGGAAGAGGCAGAAAAGCGGGATCACCGCCGTCTGGGCAAGGAGATGCAGCTGTTTATGCTCTGCGACGAGGGTCCCGGCTTCCCGTTCTTCCTGCCCAAGGGTATGGCGCTGAAAAATGCGCTGATCGACTATTGGCGTGAGATTCACACCCGGGACGGCTATGTGGAGGTTTCTACGCCTCTGATTATGAACCGTCATCTGTGGGAAACCTCCGGCCACTGGGATCACTACAAGGACAACATGTATTCTACTCAGATTGACGGTGAGGACTACTGCATTAAGCCCATGAACTGCCCTGGCGGCGTTATGGTTTACCGTTCTCAGCCCCATAGCTACCGTGAGCTTCCTCTGCGGGTTGGCGAGCTGGGCATTGTTCACCGCCATGAGCTGCGCGGTGCGCTTCATGGACTGTTCCGTGTTCGCTGCTTTACCCAGGACGATGCCCATATCTTCATGCGTCCCGACCAGATCGCCGACGAGATCAAGGGCGTTGTGCATCTGATTAACGAGGTTTACACCAAGTTTGGCTTTGACTATTTCATGGAGCTATCCACCCGTCCCGAGGATTCCATGGGCTCCGACGAGGACTGGGAGGCTGCTACCAACGGACTGAAGGACGCTCTGGAGAGCCTGGGTCTTGACTATATCATCAACGAGGGCGACGGCGCATTCTACGGTCCCAAGATCGACTTCCATCTCCGGGACAGCCTGGGCCGTACCTGGCAGTGCGGCACCATTCAGCTGGACTTCCAGATGCCCCTGAACTTCCAGCTGGAGTACACTGCCGAGGACGGCAGCAAGCAGCGCCCGATTATGATTCACCGGGTCTGCTTCGGCTCCATCGAGCGGTTCATCGGCATCCTCACCGAGCACTATGCCGGCAAGTTCCCGGTATGGCTGGCGCCTACCCAGGTCAAGGTGCTGCCCGTTTCCGAGAAGAGCATGGAGTACTCCAAGAAGGTCTACGATGCGATTCGGATCAGCGGCATTCGCACCGAGCTGGACGAGCGCAATGAGAAGATCGGCTACAAGATCCGCGAAGCACAGCAGGTGGAGCGGGTGCCCTATATGCTGGTCATCGGCGCCAAGGAGGTCGAGGCTGGGAACGTTACGGTTCGGAACCGCGACACCGGCGAAAGCACCACCATGGGTCTTGACGAGTTTATTGCCAAGGTTCAGCAGGAGACCAAGGATCGGGTATAATCTCCCAATTGCATAAAAGTATCGCCTCTGTAGGACATAATCCTACAGAGGCGATTTTTTGTTTAAGCGGTATTGCCTTTAGTTGGAGGAAGGCTCCTTTTCCTCTTTCGGCGCATCCGGTGCGCTGGGCGCCGAGACGGCGCATGCCACAGGAAGCAGCCAGGCGATAAAGCCCAGGTATTCCACAATGGTGGCAGCGCTGCCGTCAAACACGCCCTCTACAATTGCCACAGCGGAAAACAGGCAGGCACAAAGGGTAAACAGCAGCGTCAGCCGGGGCCTGCCCTGATCAAACAGAAAGCCTGTGCTGTAGTAAAAGCCCAGCACCACAAAAATCATGGCAAACAGCATGATGCAGTAGTCGAGAATAATGGGATCGGTGCTCCAGCCCTTGAAATTGAGAATCAGCTTGACCACCAGATAGATGTCGGGCACCAGCTCCAGCGGCGGATAGGTTGCCTTTCCATGACTGCGCATCCAGGCGGTAACAAACAGGCAGATACCGGAGAACAGTCCCAGCAGACACATAATCGGATCGGAAATACCGGCACCGTCCACCAGCGCGGCGGCAAAATCGGCGATGGCGGAGAAGAAAAACATCACTGCGCCAAAGTAAGCAATCACCGACAGAACACCGTGAGAATGGAGCACGGTGCTTTTTCCGCTGCGCCCCTGGGAGCGCACGGCAAGTATGGCAAACAGCAAAAAGCAGAAGATACCCCAACCGGCAAGGACAAAGGCAGAGGGATGATGGGAAATGGGAAGCCCCTGGGCGTCGATGCCTGTGGTGAGGTTCCAGTAACGAATCCCGCAGCCCGCCAGTGCAGCCAGCGGCAATAAAATCAGAGAAAGGATGTTGCGCTTCATGAAAAGACTCCTTCAAACGACAGCTTGTGGAAACATTATAGCAGGTGCGGCACAGTTTTAAAAGTGGAAAACGCCATGGAATGGAGAAAATTTCTGTGGAAAACTATGTGGAAGAAGTGAATAACCCCACGATTTCTGTGGAAAACCGTCGAAATGAAAGACAGAATCCACAAAAATGTCCCTCCGGAGTGGACCGGAGGGACGGAAATTTAAGCATAGATACCATGGAGCTTTGCGGCAATGGCGTCGAGAAATGCAGAGGAGGAGACTTTTTTCGGCGTGCCCTTTTCCCACAGCTGGCACAGGTCGCCGGTCATGGTGCCCTCACGAATGACGTCCAGGCTTGCCGTTTCCAGGTGATCGGCAAATGCCTGAAGCTGGGGGAGATGATCCTTTTCTCCGCGCTTCCGCAGGGCGCCGCTCCAGGCGAAGATGGTGGCAATGGGATTGGTGGAGGTTTCCTCACCCTTGAGGTACTTGTAGTAGTGGCGGGTGACGGTGCCGTGGGCTGCCTCATATTCGTAGTTTCCATCGGGGCTCACCAGAACGGAGGTCATCATCGCCAGAGAACCGAAGGCGGTGGAGATCATATCGCTCATGACGTCGCCGTCGTAGTTCTTGAGCGCCCAGATGAAGCCGCCCTGAGAACGAATCACCCGGGCAATGGCATCGTCAATGAGGGTGTAGAAATAGGTCAGTCCCTTTTCCTCAAACAGCGGCTTGTATTCCGTGTCATAGAGCGTCTGGAACACATCCCGAAAGGTGCCGTCATACTGCTTGGCAATGGTATCCTTGCAGGAGAACCAGAGATCCTGACCGGTGGAAAGGGCATAGGCAAAGCAGCTCCGGGCAAAGGACTCGATGGAGCTGTCCTTGTTGTATTGCCCGGTAACCACACCGTCGCATTCAAAATCATAGATGGTCTGACGGGTTTCCTTGCCCTCAGAATCGGTGAACACCAGCTCAGCCTTGCCCTGAGGTACTCGCATTTCCGTTGCCTTGTAGACGTCGCCATAGGCGTGACGGGCGATGGTAATGGGCTCTTTCCAGCCCCTCACCACCGGAGAAATGCCCTCCACCACAATGGGTGCGCGGAATACGGTGCCATCCAGAATGGCGCGGATGGTGCCGTTGGGGCTTTTCCACATTTCGTGGAGATTGTATTCCGTCATGCGCGCCTTATTGGGGGTAATGGTGGCGCATTTGACTGCAACGCCGTATTTTTTGTTGGCGTTGGCTGCGTCGATGGTCACCTGATCCCCAGTTTCGTCTCGATGGGGAAGACCCAGATCGTAGTATTCGGTTTTCAGGTCTACAAAGGGGAGCAGGAGCTTTTCCTTGATCTCCTTCCAGAGCACGCGGGTCATTTCGTCGCCGTCCATTTCCACCAGCGGCGTTGTCATTTTAATCTTATCCATGGGTATAAGCCTCCCGGAAGTTACGTTGAGTTTGCAAACAATATTATACCGGATTCTGCCGGGAAAGGACAGGGCATTTTTGCCCAAAGACATGAAACTTCTGCATGAAATTCCGGCGGATTTCGAATAAAAAAGGACCACCCCGAAGGGTGGTCCAAATTAGAAGCGGGAATTAGCGCTCGCCAGCCTGATACTCATCGTAAGCGTTCTGGTATACTTCGATGATCTCGGGCAGACCCATGGAGTTGCAGGTGTCAACGAACTCAGTCCAGTTGTCATCGTTGAGTTCAAGAGAACCATCCAGGAACTTCAGGCAAGTCTCGGAAGCATAGGTCAGCAGGTCAGACTCGTAGTTGGCGATCTCCAGGGACTCATCGGTGGTGAAGGTGTTCTTCACAGCAGAGGGGAAGTTACGGTCATCGGTGGAACCGTCGATGGTCCACAGATCGACTGCATCCAGACCGGTCTGGGGGAAGGTAGCCAGCAGCATGTCGTTGTCCACATAGAAGGAAGCAAAGCGGAGCATGGTGAACAGCTGCTGTGCCATCTCGGCATTGGGAGCGTTACGACCGGTAACGGTCACAGGCTGATCCCAATCGAACACGGGGGTGTCGCCGTCCATGTGATAGCTCTCACCCTCGGTGCCGTAGTTGCCAAGATAGTAGCCGTCGGTGGTCCAGAAGTAGTTCTCCCACTGGCAAACCAGCTCGGGGTTCTTGCAGTTGGCAGACAGGGAGAAGCCGGCGTTGGTAGCAACCAGAGCAGCCTCATCATTCCAGACGTACTGTGCGGTGGGGTCTTGAGCAACCCGGGGGATAGCGGTGATTTCCAGCTCAGGATAATCAGCGCCGTAGGTGTCGATGATCTCAGTGATCTTATCGGCGTTGGACTGCCATACGCCAATGGCGCCGGAAGCCTGCATGGTGTTGGTAACACCGCGGTCAGTGTCCAGGGACAGGAAGTCCTTTGCCATGATGCCCTCGTCCATCATCTGGAGCACCCACTCCAGATACTCGCGATAGCCGTCGGTGGTCCAGCCGGACATTACCTCGTCGCCCTTACGGAAGATAGCGGAGTTGATGTAGGTCATGAAGCCATCGCCCTGAAGAACAGGAATCTCAGTGTCGAATGCAGCCTCAATGCCCACGGTGCCGTCATACATGTAGATGGTGTTGGAGCAGTTGTAAGCGTCATGGATGGTACGCAGGTAGTCGGTGAACTCGTCCAGACCGATGACGTCGCCGGAGAACTCAACGCCCTGAGCCTTGATCCAGTCGGCACGGGAAACCAGCCCGTTGCCGGAATAGGTGCCGTCCTTGATCTGATAGAAGGCAAGGGTCATGCCCTCGGTCAGGGTAGCCTTTACGGTCTTCTCGTCCAGGCAGTCGCGAACTGCCAGATAGTTGGGCATATTGTCGTCCATGTAGTCGTTAATGTCAACGATGACGCCGTCCTCATAAGCCTTGGACAGACCGCCGGTGTAGTACTCCATAACGGGCAGCAGGTCGGGATAGTCGCCGCCGGCAACCATGACGTTGAACAGCTCTCTTGCGGACTGATCGCTGACCTCGGTGAACTCCAGCTTAACGCCGGTAGCAGCCTCAGCGGTCTTCAGTGCGTTGAAGCTGTAGTTAGAGTCCATGAAGTCCTGATAGCCGGGGATGTAGTACCACATGGAGATGGTGTTGTCACCCTCCAGAGGATAGGAGATATAGTCCTCAGCCATAGCCTCAAAGGGATCGCCTACGGTCTCGGCAACGGTAGCGTTACCTTCGTTGGCGGAGCCTTCCTCAGCGGAGTCTGCAACAGCAGCGGGAGCAGAAGAAGGCGCGGTGGTTTCTTCCTCGGTCTTGGTGGACTCGGCAGGAGCAGCAGAGCTGGTAGCAGCACCGCCGCAGGCAGCCAGGCTCAGCACCATAACCATAGACAGAAGAAGCGCCATAAGTTTCTTCATTTGGGTTACCTCATTTCCTTAATAACTTGGTAATAAACCAGCCCTGTAAATATACAAAAGGAAAACAATCCTGTCAACCGTCCAGCATAAATTGACAAATCTAAAATACAAAATAACAACAATTTGTGCTACCCCCAGGTAGAGAAATGCTACCTTGCGGCAGGGAGACGGCACATGGTGGTGGAAGAGGGCGCAATACGCCAATTTGTGGAGGTCTATGCAGTGGGCTGTGTTTTTTGAGCAGGGAAGGGGAGACGCTATTTCGGTAATCCAGATAATCCACAAACCGCTTCACCGCAAGAGAGGCGGTTTGTCTGTCCCGTATGGAAAGCGCAATGGTGCGATAGGCAGGGACGTCCAGCTCCTTTATCACAATATGGTAGGGTACCCGGCGGAGAATCAGCTCCGGCAGAATGCTGACACCCAGCCCGCTTTCTACCATGGACATAATGGCATAGTCATCCCAGGTGGTAAAATGAACCTGGGGCTGGAGATGATTGCACTGGAATACGGCGGAAATCTCGGCTTTTGCTCCCTTTTCCAGCAGCATAAAAGGCTCCTGACAGAGTGCGGCCAGCGGAACCTTGTTTCGGCTTGCCAGGGGATGACCTTCCGGAAGAATTGCCATCAGGCGGTCCTGCTCCAGCGGAATGGTGTCGAATTCCGGTCTGGCGGGAAGCCGCAAAAAGCCGCAGTCCACCCGTCCCTCGGCAATCCAGGCTTCAATTTCCGTATAATCCCCCAGCAGCAGCTCATAGTCGATGCCGGGGTAGTCCGTTTGAAAAGCGGCAATGATTTTGGGCAGCCAATGGGTTGCTACGCTGGAAAAGGTGCCAATCCGAATCAGCCCGGACTGCATGCCCCGAAGATCATCCACCTGCATTTGGAGCTTTTGATATTCTTCGCCCAGACCCTTTGCATAGGGGAATAGCTGCTGTCCCTCGGCGGTGAGCCGGACGCCGGTTCGGCTTCGCTCCAGCAGGGTTAAATTCCATTCCTTCTCCAAATCCCCAATCATGCGGCTGATGCCGGACTGGGAGTAATGGAGCAGCTCGGAGGCT
>CAJKNS010000025.1 GCA_905201305.1 uncultured Eubacteriales bacterium | reverse complement strand
CCGGCGCATCTGAAATTATAGAATGGCAGAATTCCGGGCATACTTCCAGAAAGATGGAGGGATGCAGGATGAAAAAGGGGATTTTAGCAGTGTTGATGGCAGCGGTGGCAGCGCTGTTTCTGGTGGAGGTATCCATGGAGGAGTTGTTTGTCCACCGGCGGCTCCAGCAGACCATGGCAGAGAGCGCGATGGTGCAGGATGCCCCGGAGGTTCTGACGGTGGTGGTGACCGGGCAGGGGGATGCGCCCGACAATCTGCTGCTCTGGGGTAGGGCAGGAGCTTCGGCTCTGCACTCTGGAGCCGGACACCCAAATTCCCGATCCTCAGGGCGGCATGACTACCCTGCGCCAGCTGGGTGCGCAGAAGGGAATTCGGTCGCTGCTTGCCAGCTTGTCGGATATATTGGGCGTGAAAACCGGAAGCTATCTTGCGGTGGACGTCCATGGAATCGGACAGCTGGTGGACAATATGGGCGGCGTTCCGCTTCCGGACAATCGGGGACAGCCGGCAATGCTGACCGGACAGCAGGCGGAAGCATTATTGACTGCCGAGAATCCATCGGAAGCGCATCCGGCGCTGAGTCTGTTTCAGGGGATGCTCCGGCGCATCGGAAGTCTGCCGCGAAATCAGCTGCCGTCATTGGCGGTTCAGGGAATGAAATGCGTGAAAACCAACGTCTCCCTGCGGGAAATTCTGGAGCAGGGGGCAAGTCTGCTGGGAGAAAATGATGCTGCCTGCCGGTCCATGGCGCTGCCCGGAACCATTCCGGCTGTCTGGAGCGGCTCCGGAGAGAAACGGCATTGCACCTATGATCTTTGGCAGGCGGCAGGGCAGGCAGAACGGTTTTTTGCCGGAAAATAATGAAAATAGTGCTTGCACTTTCCCTTTTCCTATGATAGAATGGTTAGGCTAATTACGGGCGGTCCTCTGCCGCGCCACACAATATGTTGTGTATGGCATTCCTTGCGGTTAAGAACGCCTTTGAAAAGGGAGGATTCATTTATGAATCTGATTGAAAAACTGGATCAGCAGAATATGAAGGCTGAGCTGCCCGAGATGAACGTCGGCGATACCGTTCGCGTTCATGTAAAGATCAAAGAAGGCTCCCGCGAGAGAATTCAGGTCTTTGAGGGCACCATCATCGCCAAGAAGCACGGCGGTGTGGAGCAGACCATCACCGTTCGCCGCCTGAGCTATGGCGTCGGCGTGGAGAAGGTCTTCCCCGTTCATTCTCCTAACATTGTCAATGTCGAGACCGTTCGCCGTGGTAAGGTTCGCAGAGCGAAGCTGTACTATCTCCGCGATCGCGTTGGCAAGGCTGCAAAGGTCAAGGAGAAGATCTGAGTTTCGGAAATCCGGTAAAAGAAGGAGCCTTACGGCTCCTTTTTTTATTATTACGGCTTGGGCAGCACTGCACAATTTCGTCTGCGGGATTGCCTTGCACACTGAAACAAAAATCGAAAAAATATTGGACGGTTATGCAACCTTTTTGGGCTGCAGCTACTCTATATAGATGTCCGCAAAGGAGCGTGGAACGTGACAGAAGAAGAACTGCATCATAAGCTGTCCCATCGGCAGCAGCGGGCTTTGCAGGAGGCAATGGATCGCTATGGCAGCTATGTCAAAACCGTAATCTATAATGTTCTGCGCAATCAGGGCACCCGGGAGGATCTGGAGGAGCTTTCCTCCGATGTGTTCTATTCTCTGTGGGAACATGCCGGGACCATCTCCCGGGGCAAGGTCAAAGCGTGGCTGGGTGCGGTTGCCCGTAACCGCGCCAAGAGCTTTTTGCGCAGTCTCCACCAGACGCTGCCAATGGATGAGGACGTGCTGGAGCTGCCCGATGCCTCTCCGGAGAATCAGACACTGGAAAAGGATCTTCGCCGCCGGCTTCTGGACGCAGTCCGGTCCATGCCTCCGGTGGACAAGGAGATTTTTCTGCGGTATTACTATGAATATCAGACCATGGAGCAGATTGCAGCTTCCATGGATATCCCTGTGGGCACCATCAAGTCCCGGCTCAGCCGCGGACGGCGGCGGCTCAAGCAGGTAATTATGGAACAGGAGGCGGAGATATGAAGATCAGAATTACCGATTTGCTGGACGATTATCTGGACAACGACCTGCCCCTGGACGCCATGCCGGATATTTTGCCCGGTGATCCTCACAAACCGAAAAAATCCACCCGTCATTCCGCCCATAGAAAACGCGGAGCGCAGATTGTAGCCGCAGTGCTGATTGTGGCGTCGATTTCTGTAGCAGGCGGGCTGAAGCTCTGGTGCGGCAGCCCGGCGGGAAAAAGCCTTTCCGACCAAGCCGTGCCGGCGGATGAGAATCCTCAGACCGTTGAAAAAGCGGCGGCAGAACCGGCTGAACCGACACCGGAGCCCACAGAGACTGCTGCTACGGAGGAGACGTCCATTACAGACGACGGCTACACCACCACAACCATTTCGGTAGACGGCAGCGGTCTGACCGTCAGCGCCGGAAATCTCAGGCGCAGCGGCACGGATTATCAGCTGGATATTTCCATTGACGCCGATGTGGAAAACGTAACGGGGTTTCAGCTTTCCGACATGGATGTAGATCTTGTGCTGGCGGATGGAACCTCAGCGATGCCCGTTGGCGCCGCGGAATCCTCTGAGCCGGAAAATCCCTTTGTGCTGCGGGAGGTCTATTCCTTTGAACAGGAGCTCACCGAAGCGCAGCTCCAGAATGCAACATTGTACCTCTATATTCGCTCAGTCCTGGTCAGCACCACGGAGGAAAGCATCCCCTATGCCGGACAGTGGTACATCGGACTTTCGGAGGAGGGGGTGCCTGTGCCCACGGAGGATAGCCTGGATGCGCCCACAACGCTGTCTGAGGGGCAGAGCTTTACCGTGACCGATCTTACGGTGTCCGAATCCGGCTGCACCTTCTGGCTCCACACGGATGTCAGAGATTTTACGCTGGTGCCCCAGGGACAGCTGTCGTTGGCAGCGCAGCAGGACGATCAGTGGACCTATTACATCTTTTCTGTTTTAACGGACCGAACCTATGGCATAGGGACCATGACCATTGATTCCACCTCCATGTCCACCCGCGGCGTCACCGATACCCAGAACCTTGTGTACTACACTATCACCTGGAAGGAAACCGTCGATCCCACCAGCATCACTGGACTGTATTTCACCGACGGCACCACCAGTCAGACCGTGGAAGTAACCACTTACTCCTATTGAATCCATACGCGCTGCCATTTTCGGCGGCGCGTATTTTTGGGCAATACCGCACAAATCATCAAGAGAGTCTGGCGGAAAAGATCCGTCAGAATCCGCAGACGTATTTGCGCGGTGTTGCCTTTGAAATCTGCATAGGAAAATGGCGCCTGCGGGAGGATTGTTTTTTCTATTTGCCACTTTTAAGATGCACCGGGCTATGCTATAATGTATAATTACTTAAGAGCGCGTTTTACGCAGCAGAAAGGCGGTTTCTATGGGCGCTGATGCGAAAAAGGGAAAGAAGCAGGAGGATGCCAATCGTTCTCCCTGGCTTGACGGATATAAAACTCTGGGAGAGCTGATCTCCTGCCTGATTTTTGTGACGATTCTGTTTGTGTTTGCCATTCGGTTGGTTGGCGTGGTGGGAGACAGCATGTATCCCACCCTTCATAACGGCGATAAGCTGACCCTGCTGAGCAACTTTTTCTATGAGCCCAAGGTGGGGGATATTGTGGTGTTAAAGGCGCCGAATTTTGACGATGATAAGCCCATTGTCAAGCGCGTGATTGCCATGGAGGGGCAGACGGTGGACATCAATTTCGACACCGGTGAGGTCTTTGTGGACGGCGTGCTGCAGGACGAACCCTATATCAACGAGCCCACCTATCGGGACAACGGCACCCAGTTTCCTCTGACGGTGCCGGAAAACTGCATTTTCGTTATGGGCGATAACCGCAATCATTCCACAGACAGCCGGGACCCCAGAATCGGCTGCGTGGATCAGCGATATGTGCTGGGCAAGGCGCTGCAAATTGTCATGCCCTTCAAGCGAATCGGAGGTGTTTCATGAATATCCAGTGGTACCCCGGACATATGACCAAAACCCGGCGGCAGATGGAGCAGGATATCCGCTTGGTGGACGCGGTGTGTGAAATTGTGGACGCAAGAATTCCGCTGGCGTCCCGCAACCCGGATATCGACAGCATTTGCGGCGATAAGCCCAGAATGGTGATTTTAAATCGCATCGATATGGCAGACCCGGCGGCAACAAAAAGTTGGGCTGCCTGGTTCCGGGCAAAGGGCATGATGGTGCTGGAAACGGACTGCAAAAACCGAAAGGGCACCAATCAGTTTGCGCCCAGGGTCAAGGAGCTGCTTCAGGAGAAAATCCGCCGCTATCAGGAAAAGGGGCAGATCGGCAGAACCATCCGGGTGATGGTGGTGGGCATTCCCAATGTGGGAAAATCCACATTCATCAATCAGGTGGCTGGCAGAAAGTCTGCCAAGGCGGAAAATCGTCCCGGCGTTACCCGAGGAAAGCAGTGGGTGACGGTAGAGCGGGGACTGGAGCTGCTGGACACCCCCGGCATCCTGTGGCCCAAGTTTGAGGACCCGGAGGTGGGCTTGAAGCTCAGCTATACCGGCGCGGTCAAGGACGACGTGGTAGACATCGAGACTCTTGCCATGCATCTCATGGAGCTGCTGGCGACCTATTATCCGGCGGCGCTGGAGCAGCGATATAAAATCACCCTGCCGGAACATGCACAGGGGCTGGAGCTGCTGGAGCTGTGCGGCAAAAAGCGCGGCATGCTGATTTCCGGCGGCGAAATCGACATCGAACGAATGAGCCGGGTGCTGCTGGAGGAATACCGCAGCGGAAAGCTGGGACGGTTTACCCTGGAAATGCCCGAGAAAACGGAGGTGCAGGACCGTGGCGAAGAAGGATAAGGAGCCGGTGGATCTCTGGAGCATTCAGAGAGAAATCAAATTGGAGCGCGGCGAGCTTGTGATCTGCGGCGTGGATGAAGCCGGACGGGGACCGCTGGCAGGTCCGGTCTGTGCGGCGGCAGTAATTCTGCCGGACGGCTATGAAATCCCCGGGCTCAACGATTCCAAGCAGCTCAGCGATAAAAAACGCCGGGAGCTGTTTCCGGTGATTCAGGAGGAAGCCATTGCATATGGCATTGCCATGGTGGATGAAAAGACCATTGATGAGGTGAATATTTTAAATGCCACGTTTATGGCGATGAAGGATGCCATATCCCAGCTGTCTGTCCACCCGGATTTGGCGCTGATCGACGGCAACCGCACCACGGATTTCGGTGTGGAGGCAATGGCAGTGGTCAAGGGCGATGCAAGAGATGCATCCATTGCGGCGGCGTCGATTCTGGCAAAGGTCACCCGAGACCGGTTCATGGAGGAAATGGACGAGCAGTATCCGGAATACGGGTTTGCCGTCCACAAGGGCTATGGCACTCGGCGGCACTACGACGCCATTCGGGAGCATGGCATCTGTCCCATCCACCGAAAAACCTTCCTCAAAAAGTTTTATGGGGAAAAGTAATGCCCTTGGAACCTGGGGCGAGGAAAAGGCGGCGCGGTTTTTGACGGAGCAGGGCTATACCGTGCTGGAGAAAAATTTCCACAGCCGCTATGGAGAGATTGACCTGATTGTGGAAGACCGGGATTATCTGGTATTTGTGGAGGTGAAGCTGCGGGCTTCCATCTCCCACGGACTTCCGGAGGAAACCGTTACCCCCAGAAAGCAGGAAAAGCTCCGGCTCACTGCGGAGATCTATCTCCAGACCCATGAAACAGACAAGCAGCCCCGGTTTGATGTGGTGGCGCTTTATGCCAAAGACGGCATGGAGACGCATCCATTGCCGGTTCGACATATTAAGAACGCATTTTAATAGAAAGCGGGTTTTACAGATGAAATATTTGAGTACCAGAGACGCATCCCTGCGGAAAAACGCCGCAGAGGTCATTGCACAGGGACTGTCTAGAGACGGCGGACTATTTACTCCGGAAAAGTTCCCGGTGATGCCGGAGGGCTTTTTGGAAAAGCTGATGCCCATGACCTATCAGCAGCGCGCCGTGGAGGTTATGAGTCTTTACCTGGACGATTTTACCAAGGAAGAGCTAAAGGATTATGCCGAGAAGGCATACCGGCTGGGGGGGAAGTTCGATACCCCTGCCGTTGCCCCGGTGTATCATCTCTCCGAGGGAACCGAGGTGCTGGAGCTGTGGCATGGTCCCACCTGCGCCTTTAAGGATATGGCGCTCCAGATGCTGCCCCATCTTCTCACGGCCTCCCTGCGGAAAAACGGTGAAACCCGCACCGCCTGCATTCTGGTGGCAACCTCCGGCGATACCGGTAAGGCGGCGCTGGAGGGCTTCTGTGATGTGGACCAGACCCGCATTCTGGTGTTCTATCCCAAGGATGGCGTTTCCGATATCCAGAAGCTCCAGATGGTCACTCAGAAGGGTGAAAATGTAGGCGTTTGCGCGGTCATCGGCAACTTTGACGATGCGCAGACCGGCGTGAAGCAGATTTTCTCCGATGAAGCCATTCGGAAGACGCTGAATGAGCGGGGACTGTTCCTGTCCTCTGCCAACTCCATCAACTGGGGGCGTGTGCTGCCACAGGTGGTCTATTATATTTCCGCCTACTGCGATCTGGTGCGGGACGGCAGAATCACCATGGGGCAGGAGATCAACTTCTGCGTTCCCACCGGCAATTTCGGCGACATTCTGGCAGGCTTCTATGCCAAAACCATGGGACTGCCGGTGAAGACGCTGATTTGCGCCTCCAACTCCAACAATGTGCTCACCGATTTTATCGAGACTGGCGTATATGACCGGAATCGTCCGTTCTATACCACCGCGTCTCCCTCTATGGACATTCTGATTTCTTCGAATCTGGAGCGGCTGCTCTATCAGCTGTCCGGCTCCGACGAGCAGGTGAGAGGCTATATGAATGCCCTGAATACCACCGGACGCTATGAGGTTTCTCCGGAGCTCAAGGCAAAGATTCAGGAGAATTTTGCCGCAGGCTGGTGCTCCGATCAGGCGGCGGCTGACAATATTGCAAAGGTCTTCGGCACCGAGGGCTATCTCATGGATACACACACCGCCGTTGCTTATACCGTGCTGGAGCAGTACCGGCAGAAGACCGGGGACGATACCCTGTCTGTGGTGCTTTCCACCGCGTCCCCCTATAAGTTCTGCGCCAGCGTTCTGGAGGCGATGGGCGTTACCGACCTGAGACCCGGCACCGAAATCCTCACTCAGCTGGAGAAAAAGACCCGTACCACTGCACCCAAGCCCCTGAAAAGCCTGGCCGGTAAGGCAGTCCGCTTCACCCAGGAGACGGAAAAGCAGAATATGCCCCAGGTGGTGCTGGATACCCTTCGCTGATGGCGCTGTATGTGATTGGGGACCTGCACCTTTCCTTGCAGGCGGAAAAGCCCATGGATGTGTTCGGCGGCAACTGGACCGGCTATGTGGACAAGCTCCGGGAGGGACTCAAGGTCATTGGTCCTGAGGATACCACCGTTTTATTGGGCGACCTCAGCTGGGCAATGAGCCTGGACACCGCAGTGGAGGATTTCCGATTTATGGACGCGATCCCCGGCGAGAAGATCATCGTCAAGGGCAACCACGACTACTGGTGGACCACACTCCACAAGTTCCAGGTGTTCTGTGAGCAGCAGGGATTCGAGCGATTTAAGGTGCTCCACAATACCGCATTCCAGTACGGCGACATTGCCCTGTGCGGAACCCGTGGCTGGTTCTATGAGGAGGAACGTCATGGCGCCAAGGATGAAAAGGTATTCCGGCGGGAGCTCATTCGGCTGGAAACCTCCCTCCAGCAGGGGGGAGATAGAGAGAAGTATTGCTTCCTACACTATCCGCCCAAGTTCGGAAACTATCAGTGCGACGAGATCTTGGCGCTGCTGGAGAAATACGGGGTCACGCGGCTCTATTACGGGCATCTCCATGGAGCAAGTCATCGGCTGGCGTTTCAGGATGTGAAGAACGGAACGGAATATCACCTGGCGGCAGCGGACTATCTCAATTTCGTTCCGCTGCGGGTTCTGTAGCAATTTAACAGAATATTTACAGATATCGCCTGATTTTGCACGGAAAAATTAAAAAATAGGTATTGGAAAACGGAATGGAATCTGATATAATTGTAAGGCTGTCCGGTTGAGAAAAACTATTGAGGCATTATTCTCAAAATGAAGTGTGCCATGAAATCGGCGGCACCAGCGCATAAATTGTGGCTTCGGCCGTGAATACAGGAGGAAAAAACCTATGAACGTTAAAAGCGTAGAAAAGAATGAAAACAATACCGCCAAGGTTGTTCTCGAGGTAGAGAAGGACCAGTTCCAGACCGCTCTGGACAAGGCTTACCGCAAGGTAAAGAACACCATCTACATCCCCGGCTTCCGTAAGGGCAAGGCACCCCGGAAGATCGTTGAGGGCATGTATGGCGCAAACGTCTTCTATGAGGACGCCATCAACCTGATTTTCCCTGAGATCTGGGAGCAGGCTACCACTGAGTCCGAGCTCAAGGTTGTGGGCAGCCCCAGCGTTTCCGATCTGAACGTGGATGAAAATGGAAATCTGGTGCTGACCATTGAGTGCGGTCTGTATCCCGTTGCGACTCTGGGTCAGTACAAGGGCATCGAGGCTCCTAAGGCTGCCGTTACCGTCACCGATGAAGAGGTTGACGCTGACATCAAGCAGCTGGCAAGCCGCAACTCCAGCATCTCCACCGTAGAGCGTGCTGCAAAGGACGGCGACACCGTCATCATCGACTTCGACGGTTACATGGACGGCGTTGCATTCGATGGCGGCAAGGGCGAGAACTACACCCTGCGTCTGGGCTCCGGCACCTTCATCCCCGGCTTCGAGGATCAGGTGATTGGCATGGCTGCCGGCGACGAGAAGGACGTTGAGGTTACCTTCCCCGCAGATTACGGCACCCAGGAGTTGGCTGGTAAGCCCGCTACCTTCAAGGTGAAGGTTCACGAGGTGAAGGAGACTCTGGTTCCCGAGCTGGACGATGAGTTTGCAAAGGACGTATCCGAGACTGCCGAGACTCTGGAGGACCTGAAGAAGGAGCGCCGGGAGAAGCTGGAGAAGGATAAGGCTGACGAGGCTGAGCACAACTTCAAGAACGAGGTTGTCAAGAAGGCAATGGACAACCTGGAGGTCGTGATTCCCGACGCTATGGTTGAGGCACAGCTGGACGATATGATGAACCAGTATGCCATGAACATGCAGTCCAGCGGCTTTACGCTGGAGCAGTACGCTCAGATGATGGGCACCACCATCCAGGGGCTGAGAGAGCAGTCCCGTGAGGGCGCTGTGCAGCAGATTCGCAACACCCTGCTGCTGGAGAAGGTTGCTGAGGAAGAGAACATCCAGGTTACCGATGAGGAGCTGGAAGAGGAATATCAGACCATGGCGAAGGAATACGACATGGAAGTGGAGAAGGTCAAGGAGTACCTGCCTCTGGAGGATCTGCGCAAGGAGAAGCAGCTGCAGAAGGCAATGGACCTGATCGTGGATAATGCCGTAGCCACTGAGCCCAAGGCTGAGGAGACTCCTGCTGCGGAGTAATTCTGATTCTGGGAATAGTTCCCATGCTTGGTGGTTACAATGAACTTATTGCGTATTTAAGGAGTTGTTACCATGAGTTTAGTACCTTATGTAGTAGAGCAGACCAGCCGGGGCGAGCGGTCCTATGACATCTATTCCCGACTGCTGAACGACCGGATTATTATGCTGTCCGAAGAGGTGAATTCCACCACTGCAAGCCTGATTGTGGCGCAGCTTTTGTATCTGGAGGGTCAGGATCCGGAGAAGGATATCAGCTTTTATATCAATTCTCCCGGCGGCTCTGTTACCGACGGCATGGCGATTTATGATACCATGCAGTATATCAAATGTGATGTATCTACCATCTGTCTGGGTATGGCAGCCAGCATGGGCGCATTCCTGCTTTCCGGCGGTACCAAGGGCAAGCGTATGGCGCTGCCCAATGCAGAGATCATGATTCATCAGCCCTCTGCCGGCACCCAGGGTCAGATTACCGATATGGCAATCCACCTGCGCCGTCTGGAGGTCATCAAAAAGCGCATGAACCGAATTCTGGCGGACAACACCGGCAAGGATGTTGAAACCGTCACCCAGGACTGCGAGCGCGATAACTTTATGACTGCCGAAGAGGCGGTTGCCTATGGTCTGATCGACAAGGTCATTACCCACAGATAATTGACGGAAAGGGTGTAGCGTTCGTGGCAAAAGAAAGCGGTGAAACCAATATCCGATGCTCCTTTTGCGGCAAGGATCAGTCGCAGGTCAAGCGGCTGATTGCCGGACCGGGAGTTTATATCTGCAACGATTGTATTGAGCTTTGCAATGATATCATCGGCGAAGAAATGTATGAGTCCGACGCCGATGAGTATCTGCCGGAAACCATTCCTTCGCCCAAGGCAATTAAAGAATATATGGATCAGTATATCGTCGGACAGGACAAGGCAAAGGTTTCGCTGTCTGTTGCGGTATACAACCACTATAAGCGCCTTTACTACTCTGCGTCCTCCGATGTGGAGCTACAAAAGAGCAACATCCTCCTGATCGGACCCACCGGCAGCGGCAAAACACTGTTTGCCCAGACCCTGGCGAAGATTCTGGATGTGCCCTTTGCCATTGCCGATGCCACCACGCTGACCGAGGCCGGCTATGTGGGCGAGGATGTGGAAAACATTCTGCTTCGGCTGATTCAGGCGGCGGATTTCGATGTAGAGCGTGCCGAAAAGGGCATCATCTATGTGGACCCGGAAAAGCGAGAATACCTCCATTCCCCGCGACGTCAGCGGCGAGGGCGTTCAGCAGGCGCTGCTGAAAATCATTGAGGGTACGGTTGCCAATGTTCCGCCTCAGGGTGGACGGAAGCATCCCCAGCAGGAGTTTATCCCCATTGATACCAGCAATATTCTGTTTATTTGCGGCGGCGCGTTTGACGGTCTGGACAAGATCATCGAAAAGCGTACCGATACCTCGGGACTTGGCTTCGGACGGGAGCTGGGAAACCGGGGAGAGAAGGATGTTGGCGAGCTGTTTACACAGGTGCAGCCCCACGATATCCTGAAATTCGGCATCATTCCGGAGCTGGTTGGACGGCTTCCCGTGATTACCAGTCTCCAGAGCCTCACCAAAGAGGATATGGTGCGGATTCTCACCGAACCGAAGAATGCTCTGGTCAAGCAGTATCAGAAGCTTCTGGAATTTGATGGCGTTCAGCTGGAGTTTCAGCCCCAGGCGTTGGAAGCCATTGCCCAGGAGGCGCTGGACCGCAAGGTTGGCGCCCGTGGTCTGCGCTCCGTGATGGAGGGCGTGATGACGGAGATTATGTATGAGATCCCCTCGGATCTTGCCATTCAGACCGTCACGGTGACAGAGGATGCGGTGAAAAACCACGGCCCTCTGGAAATTACTCGGGATGCCGATCATCCGAGAGTGCCTGTCCACAAGGTGGGCACGCCGGAGAAGATCAGCTGAGCCGAAATAGAAACTGCACATGGGGCTGGCGCGGACCGGGCGGTCTGTGTCGGTCCCTTTGCGCAACTATGCATTCCTTTTAGGAAGGAGCGATACAAATGAAAGAAATCTATGGAATTTCCACGCCGGTTATGGCGCTGCGGGGCATTTCGGTGTTCCCTCAGATGGTATATTCCTTTGATGTAGGACGGGAAAAATCCATCCGGGCGCTGGACGAGGCCATGAACGGCGACCAGCAGATGATCCTTCTGATGCAGAAGGACGTCAGTGTGGACGAGCCGGGACCGGATGATCTGTTTGAAATTGGCGTGCTGGTACATATCCGTCAGATTCTCAAAATGCCCGGCGACGTGGTGCGGATTCTGGTGGAAGGACTCAGCCGAATTCATATGACCGAGTTTACCCAGGAGAGCCCCTGTCTGGAGGGCGTCTGCGAGAAGCTCAGCGATACCGATTACCGTACCTCTGCTCCCAAGGTAGAGGCGCTGCTGCGGGTGTCCTATCAGCTCTATGGCAACTACTGCGACCTGCTGCCCAAGAGCAATGCCGATGCGCTGCTGCGGCTGATGACCAGCGACGATCCTGCCTATGTGTCCGACTTTTTAGCGCAGAACTGCGGCTTCCGCTATGATGATAAGCAGAAATGCCTGGAGCAGCTCCATCCGGTGAAGCGGCTGGAGCTGGCGCTGAAAACCCTCAGCTCGGAAATCGAGATCATGAAGATTGAAAGCGACATTGCCGACAAGGTCCAGGACGCCATGAACAAGAGCCAGCGGGACTATTACCTGCGGGAGCAGCTGAAGGTGATCCATCAGGAGCTGGGCGAAGAAGACGAGGACCAGGAAATCGATGATTACCGTGAGAAAATTCTGGCGCTGCATCTGGAACAGGACACCGAGGAGCGCCTGCTCAAGGAGCTGTCCCGACTGGAAAAGCAGCCCCTTGGTTCATCTGAGGCGGCGGTCATGCGGAACTATCTGGACACGGTGCTGGAGCTTCCATGGAACGAGGAGACAAAGGACACCGTAAACATCGAATCCGCACGCCGGATTCTGGACGAGGACCACTACGGTCTGGATACCGTAAAAAAGCGTGTGCTGGAGCTGCTGGCAGTTCGGAAGCTGGCACCGGATATTTCCGGGCAAATTATCTGCCTGGTAGGACCTCCTGGCGTGGGAAAAACATCGATTGCCACCTCCATTGCCCGCTGTTTGGGCAGAAAAATGGCGCGGATTTCTTTGGGCGGCGTCCATGACGAGGCGGAGATTCGCGGTCATAGAAAGACCTATATCGGCTCCATGCCCGGACGGATCATTGCCGGAATGAAGTCTGCGGGCAGCAAGAACCCTGTGCTGCTGCTGGACGAGATCGATAAGCTGGGCAACGACTATCGCGGTGACCCTGCATCGGCGTTGCTGGAGGTATTGGACGGCGAACAGAACAAGACCTTCCGGGACAACTATCTGGAGGTTCCCTTTGATCTGAGTAAGGTGCTGTTTATCACCACCGCCAACACTACCTCCACCATTCCCGCGGCGCTGCTGGACCGTATGGAGGTCATTGAGCTTTCCAGCTATACCGATGAGGAAAAGCTGATGATCGCCAAGCATCATCTGCTGCCCAAGGAGCTCCAGAAGGTGGGGCTCAAAAAGGGACAGCTCACCGTATACGACAATGCATGGCGGGAGATCATCGACGGCTATACCCGGGAGTCCGGCGTCCGGCATCTCCAGCGGGAAATTGCCACCATCTGCCGGAAGGCTGCGCTGAAATTCGCGGAGTCCGGCGACGGCAAGCGGGTGACCATTACCGCATCCCGGGTGGAGGAATATCTGGGCGTTCGGAAGTATCTGGCGGATGTGATGCCGGATGCGGATCAGGTGGGACTGGTCACCGGTCTTGCATGGACCTCTGTGGGCGGCGTCACCCTGGAGGTGGAGGTCAACGTTATGGAGGGCACCGGCAAGCTGGTGATGACTGGAAGCCTGGGCGACGTGATGAAGGAATCCGTGTCTGCGGCAATGAGCTATATCCGCTCCAAGGCGGAGTGCTACCACATTCCTGCGGACTTCTATAAAACCAAGGACATCCATGTACACTTCCCGGAGGGCGCGGTTCCCAAGGACGGACCCTCGGCTGGTATTACCATCTGCACGGCGTTGGTGTCTGCGCTGACCGGTGCACCGGTCCGGCGGGATATCGCCATGACCGGCGAAATCTCCATTCGCGGCAGGGTCATGGCAATCGGCGGCTTGAAGGAGAAGACCATGGCTGCCCTTCGTCACGGCGTCAAGACCGTCATTATCCCTGCGGATAATGAGAAGGATCTGGAGGAAATCGACCAGACTGTCCGCAGCCGCCTGAACTTCATTCCCGTTCGGGAGGCGGATACGGTGATTTCCACCGCGCTGGATTTCTCCAAAATTCAGCCCCAGGAGAGCCGGGTAGAGCTGCCCATTCCCGAAAAAAAGCCCACAGGCATCAGCCTGAGACAGTGAGGACGGCATGAATTATCAGAAGGTAGAATTTAAGCTCTCGGCGGCAAAGGCAAGCCAGTTTCCACGGGACGGGGTGCCCCAGATTGCCTTTGCAGGCAAGAGCAACGTTGGAAAATCCTCGGTGATTAACCGGGTGCTGCAGCGGAAGAATCTTGCCTATGTGGGCTCTTCGCCGGGAAAGACCATTCATATCAACTATTTCCTGGTGGATGAAACGGCGTATCTGGTGGACCTGCCGGGCTACGGCTATGCCAAGGTGTCCCGTAGCGAAAAGGAACGCTGGAGCCGGCTTATGGAGTCCTATTTTGCGCTGCCGGAGCTGATTACGCTGGGCATTCTGATTGTAGATGCCCGGCATGCTCCCACGCAGAATGACGTCACCATGGCAACCTGGTTTCAGGAAACCGGCTGCCCCTTTGTGGTGGTGGCAAATAAGCTCGATAAGTTGAAAAAGAGCCAGGTGGAGCCCAATATGGCAGTGATTCGTCAGGACCTCAGCCTGACGGAGGATA
>CAJKNS010000024.1 GCA_905201305.1 uncultured Eubacteriales bacterium | reverse complement strand
CTCAGGGTTCTTCTGATTTCCTTGGGGATAACCACCCTGCCCAGATCATCAATACACAAAGTATTCCTGCGGTTTTACACGTTTTTCTGACGAAAAATCTCTCGTCAGACTCTCTTGCCGATTTGTTCGGTATTGCCCTAAAAACCGGTACGCCGCTTCTGAATGAGGAGCTCCTATCTTATCCAGCAAGAATAATGCCGCTGATTCTGCAAGAAATCAGCGGCATTTTTCTTTGGTTCCCGATTTACCATGTCTCGCTGCCGGACGCAATGAACTGGCGGTTATACTGCTTCATGAAGCTGGATGCTGCAATGGTATGGCTGTGAGTTTTGCTCATAGCCACGGTGCGTTTTTTCAATTTTACACAGCATAAAAACAATGGTATATTGGTTGTAAAGAACACAGAATATATGGTTCTGGACTGTGCAAGTGAAGGGAGCTGGTACAATTGGAAAACATTATTCAGTCAGACGTGCTGGTAATTGGCGCGGGAAATGCCGGTTTTTTTGCAGGGATTAAAGCCGCGGAAGCGGGCGCAACAGTGACAATTGTTGACAAAGGATATGCAGGAAAGTCTGGGCAGTCCCAAAATATGGAGACAATGATTGTCTTTGATCCGAAAAAACACGATTTGAAAGCTTGGGTTGAAGCGGATGAGGGCTGCAATGAGTACGTGCATGATCCCAAATGGGTTGAAATAACGTACAAGGAAAGTCTGGATCGGTGGAATGATCTGGCTCGTTGGGGTTATGAGAGCTACCGGTATGATAAGAATGGCAATGTGGTAATTATGCCGTTGTCAGCACCGGACGAGGCTGGCGAATATACTCCCGGTGAGGAAGGGCTAGGAGCCACCGGAGAAGATCGCGTTGCGTCACCGGTTCGCTTCCGTTTTATCTGCTCCCGACAGCAGTGGAGATTCCGCAAGGTATGTAAGGAACTGGGCATTCGGCTGATGGATCGAATGACAATTACGGATCTGATTAAGCAGGATGACCATATTTGCGGTGCAGTTGGATTCTCTGCGGATCATAATGACACCTACATTTTCCAGGCTAAGGCAGTTGTGCTTGCAGCAGGAAACGGCGGAATAAAGAACGCCGGGTTCCGTTGTGTAACAACAACAGGCGATGCGCAGGCAATGGCATACAGAGCCGGATGTGCCCTGACAGGAAAAGAATGGGCGGATAACCATCCTGCGCGTGCAGATTTTCCGGCGTATGCGTGGTCAGGCGGTATTGACCGAGACTATTTTGTTCCCAAGCAGAACAATGCAAAGCATCACGGTCTTCTGGTTTACAACAACGAAGGCGAATTTGTAGACAAGATGCGAGATGACCCGGAGGCTAGAAAACGCAGTACCGGTCAGCCATTCGACGATGTTGCAATGGCATGGGAGGCGCATAGCGGACGAGCACCTACCTATTTCTATGTGACGTGGGATCCCAACACTGCGCAAATGAACCACAGCCCCAAGGATATGCCCCGCGCGGCAATTGACGAGGAGAAGATGAAAGAGGGAAAGGTTCGAATGGCATCCGGCAGGGCGTTGGGACAGTCCTTTCATCTTTCAGATGGAATATGGCCCACAGATGATTACAGCTGTGCAATCGAAGGAATGCCTGGTCTTTATGCTGCCGGTGACTGCCTCGGCGGACGACCTGGATATCCCATGGCGGGATTCGCGTATGCCTATACCTCTGTTACCGGAACACGTGCCGGAACAAACGCTGCAAAATATGCGAAGACTGTTCCTGATTTTGAATTGGACATGGACGAAGTATCCCGGTTAACGGATACTATGTGGGCGCCCATGAGGAGAAAAGGCGGCTTTACACCGACATGGGCGTTAACCGTGATTCAAAACGCACTGATTCCTTACTGGGTACTCATTCTGAAATCGGAACAGCAGATGCAGACTGCACTGAACACGATTTTGTATGTGAAGGAAAATATTGTTCCAAAGCTTTGGGCACAGGATGTACATGAGCTTCGCAAATGTCACGAGGTAAAGAGTATTGTGCTTCATGCGGAAATGAAGCTGCGCGTATCGATGTTCCGCAAAGAAAGCCGATGGACACATTATCGCATTGACTATCCCCTTCGTGATGATAAAAACTGGCTTTGCTGGATTAAGATTTTGGAAAAAGACGGCGATATGGAATTTATAAAGGTACCGATTCCGGAGGAGCTGAGACCGGATCCCAAGGAACCTTATATCTACCGTTATCCACATCAGTTTCCCAATGAACCAGATGTTATTCCGGAAGGAATGTGAGGTGTGAACAATGGCAATTGAAAAAATTGATAAAGAGAAATGTATCGGATGCGGCAACTGCAAGCTGGTTTGTGCCACAGATGTGATTGCAATGGGTGCTGATAAAAAGCCTTATATAAAATATCCGGAGGACTGCATTGTGTGTCTGTTCTGTGAGCAGGAGTGCCCCGTTCAGGCAATTTATGTCTCGCCTACCCACGATACAAAGCAGCTTCAGGCGTGGGGCTAAGACGCTTCCGGATTCTTGCGATGATGTTTGATACAAGGAGAAACAAACAATTATCAGATGGACAAGCAGCAAATTCGGGTAATGCTGAACACAACCGCAACACCCCAGCTGATTATGCAAGAACAGTACGATGTTGTAATTGCAGCGAATGGCGCTATCCCTGCGTTTCCGGATATTCCGGGAAAGGAGCGGAGCAATGTTTATTCCCCGATTGATGTTTATGGCATCGAAGAAAAACTGGGAAAGAACATTGTTGTAATTGGGGGATCTGAAACCGGTACTGAAACCGGCATGTACCTTGCAGAGTGCGGGCACAATGTAACCGTTTTGACACGGCAGGATAGCCTTGCGCCGGATGCAACCGTAGTTCACTATTCTGATGTATTAGAAAGCTCGTGGCAGGCGCTTCCTACATTTACACCGGTGCTGAAAGCAACGACTGTAGAAATTGGCGACAACTATGTGAAGTATCTGGACGGGAACGGAAAGGAACAGCGTGTTGCAGCGGATGATGTGGTATTGTGCGGTGGAGTTCACGCGCTTACGGAAGAAGCTGTTTCCTTTTCCGATTGTGCAGTACAGTTCTTCGTGATCGGGGACGCACGATGCCCTGGAAATGTACATCATTGCACCAGAGAGGCATATGCCGCGGCGGATCGAATTGTGTGATCAGGCTGAACTGAGACTGTCAAAAAACTGCGTAAAGCGTCAAGAATTTAAGCCGCTGCGATATTTGAATATTTGGACCGTTGTATGATATAATTCTCGTGTATCAGACCAACGGCACCCCGAGGCTGCCTGATTCAATTTTGAGAAGTGGATGTGCAGAAGATGACATTTAGCCAGATCAATTACTTTTTGACGCTTGCTGCGTGTTTAAACTATACTGAGGCTGCAACCAAGCTGTTCATTTCTCAGTCGGCGCTGAGCAAAAGTATTGCATCGCTGGAGAAGGAGCTTGACGTTAAGCTGCTGATACGAAATTATCACAGCGTTGAACTAACCAAAGCCGGTAAAATTCTGTACAGGGAAATGAATGAAATCATGGAAAATATCGACGAGGTGCTAAACCGTGTAACAGAAGCCGACAAAAAATCCGGCAGCTTTATTATCGGCGTATTGGATGGTCAAAGTGTTGCCTCAAGTGTGCTATACGGTCTGAACAAAATGGCGGATATATACCCGACTGTAAAACTGGAGCTTCGCAGATTACGGCATTCGGAGTTTGTTGCCGGCATCCGCAAGGGACAGATTGATCTTGCCCAGACAATTATTTCTGAAAACACTGTGTTGGATGAAGTGTTGGAGAAAATGATAATCGGCAGAGAGCCGTACTATTTGACTGCACGTGCAAACCTGCCGCTCTGGGAGGAAGAGCAGGGGCTTGCAATGTTGAACAACACAACGCTCCTGGTTCAACGCGACATTTCTCCGGATGTTCCGGACATAACGCGTACCGTGAAAGGCGCGTGTCCAAATGTAAAAATCGAATATACACAAGACGAAGGAACTCGGTCGTTGTGGCTTGAATCGGGGTTGGGCGCAACGATATGCAATCAGAATCATATCTTTTTAGCGTCAAAAACAAGACCATTAAAATGGGTCCGGATTCCGGAATTGGGCGTTGCGTCCATTGCGCTAATATGGAATCGAAATAACTGCTCGCCGTTATTGGATGCGTTTTTGAAAATTGTCAGTGATTCTGAGAAATTGATGAAGGAATCCATAAACGGATTTACTTCTTGCGATTCCGAGTCGGATATGCTTCTCCGCTAATATGCGGTGTTATCCCAGGCAAATATGCAAATGGTGCTGTCTCGCGAAGAGACAGCACCATTTTTGACGCAGTTCAAAAGGTGGTTTGATTCTGCTTACTCTGCCATAAACCGATCATATACCGTCTGGTAGATTTCCACCAGATCTTCCGAACGCATGGTGCGGCACTTTTCCAGATAAGACTGCCAGGTTTCGTCATTTAGGGGCTGCTGTCCGCAAATCCAGCTCAGCGCTGTTTCCGAAACATAGGTGGAAAGGTCGCCGGAGATTGCCGCTGCCTCCGCCGTTTCCTCTGTGGTCATTGCTACATCCGCGCCGATGGGGAAATCCCACTCGCCGGTGCTGGAGGTGTTGATGATATCCTGGCATTCCTGCTGCTTGTCCGTATAGCTGAAGCTGAACTTGTCGTCGTCATAGATGCCGCAGATAAATTCCGAGGGGGTTGCGGTGGCATAAAGTACCGCTGCTGTGGTATAGCCACCCTCATAATTCATAATGAGATCGCTCCACTGGGGCTGACCGTTTTCGTCCAGTTCATAGCCCTGACCCTCTACGCCGTAGTTAAAGAGCAGGGTGCCCTCTTCAGAGAAAATATAGTCCACCAGCTGGCAAATCAGCGAAACCGTCTCTTCATCTGCGCCGGAGGATACGGACCATGCTGCACTGCGCACAATTTCACCGGAACCCTTCAGTCGGATGGGGTCGCCCTCTTTTTCCGTGAGATAGGGGATTGCGGTAATATCGATGCCGTTTCCTGCGGCTTCGCCCAGGGTCTGCGCGTTGATGCCACCGTTGCCAAACAGGGTTCCTGCTGCCACCATATTGGTCTGCTGGAAGTCCTCGTAGGACAGGAAATCCGAATAAATCAGTCCTTCGCCAAACCACTGCGCCATGGTTTCCAGATAAGCCCGGGCAGAATCGGTGGTTGCGCCGAATTCCACCGTGCCATCCACTACACGGAAGCCCTCAATACCGGCGCCGGTGGTGCCAAATGCCGGTGCACCAAAGCCCATCATCAGCGCTGCATCGGTGCCCTGATTGGAAAGACCATACTGGAGTCCGGTTTCTCCATATACCTTTGCCAGCACGTCATGGAGCTCGTCAAAGGTCTTGGGAATGTCCAGCTTCAGCTGGTCCATTACATCCTGGTTTAGACCAATGGCAAAGCTGTCGATATAGGGCTTTTCATGCACCTGAGGGAAGTAGCCGATGCGTCCGCTGGCAGTGGTCATTTGCTTCAGCGCGTCTGTATCGTAGGACTTCATGGTTGCCAGAAAGTTCGGCATATCATTCATTATGTAATCGTGGAGGTCCAGCACAATATTGTGCTCCATGGCGGATTCAATGCCGCCGGAATAGAGGTCCGCGTGGTTGATGATATCCGGATAGTCGCCGGAGGCAATCAAAAGATTGACGTCTGTGCTGCCATCCAGATAGTTTCCGGGAGTGATGTCAAAGGTGAGTCCCGTCCGCTTTTCCAGTTCTCCCAGCACCGTCAGCTCGTTGGTGCTGCTGAGCTGTGCCGAAATAAACGGCGGAATCAGCAGGAACATGCGGATGGTTTCTCCATCTGCAAAGGGCACCTCCACCGGCACCTTTTCATATACGGGTTCCTCAGCTGCGGACAATTCCACTGCGGATGCCTCCGCAGAAGGCATTTCCGGTGCCGTTTCCGATACAGCGGCTGTCTCATTTTCGGACGCCTGTACCGTTTCCGGCGCAGATTGTGCCGTTGATGCCGGCGCATTTCCACAGCCGGACAGGATTCCTGCCAAAAGTGACAGGATCAGTGCAAGGGAACCTAGCTTCTTTTTCATTTTCGTATCTCCTTTCGAGTTTGGATACCCGATAGCTTGCAATGTCTGTGCCAGTCTGCTTTGGAAAGTTGGCACAATACTTGCACAGTATTCCGGAAGAAACCGAAACACTGAAAGGAGATTATTTTTATGGATGAAAAAGCATTGCTGGGAAAAATTGACGCGCTGGAAAAGGAAGTGACTCGTCTTTCCCGCCATACCGATGCCGTTGAGGTACAGAACCTGATGAGCCGTTACATCTTTTATATGGAGAACGGAAAAATTGCCGATGTTTGGGACGACCTCTGGACCCACACCAACGAAGACGTGCGGGTCGAGATCATGGATTCCGGTGCATATAAGGGGCAGGAGCATGTGAAGCGGGTTTGGTACACTATGGGACGCCGGATGGATAAGCACGGCAACATGATCGACACCACGCCCAAGGTTGGGGAAATGTCCAATACCAACACGGACCGGGCGTTCCTGCTGCTGATGCTCACCATCTCCTCTCCTATGATCGAGATCAGTGAGGACGGCACCCACGCCTGGGGACAGTGGCATATCTTTGGACCCCACACCAACCGGGTCTTTGATCCCGAGAGCAAGACGAAAAAGGACACTGCCTTCTGGATTGCAGGCAAATATGACAACGAATTTGTCAAGGAAAACGGCGAATGGAAGATTCTGAAGCTCCGTCCCATCTGCTGGCTGCGGACGCCCTACCATAAGGACTTCCTGGAGTGCCCGGACTGCCGCCGGACGCCCTCTCCCTACTATCCCCCGGATGAGCCCGCCCGGATTTCCTCCTTTAACCCCGACGAGGGCAGCAATCCCGATAAATGGGGTCCGCTTCCCCACGAACACATTGTCCATAAGTAAAGAGGTACCCACATGAAAACACTGCTGAAAAACTGCAATATTTTTTCCGGTCCCAATGCCGATATTCTGGTGGAGGACGGCGTAATTTCCGGCATTGGACTGTTTGATGCCGCTGATGAAATCATTGATATGAGCAGCTATGCGGCGGTTCTCCCGGGAATCATCGACGCCCATATGCACATCGTTACCGGAGACATCGAATACAACGACCGTGCGCTCCGCAGCTGGGCGCAGTCCGGCGTTACAACCGTTCGGGATCTGGGTATGGGAAATGACCGGAAGGAGCATCCCACCCAGGAATTTCTTCGGTATCGGGAGACCACTGAGAATCCCCAGTGCGCCCACTGCCTCACCGCAGGACGATTTGTGGCGGAGTACCATGGACTGAACCACATCATGAGCGATGGTGCGGAAACCGGCTATGGGGTTCAGACTCCGGAGGATGCGGTCTATGCCGTAAACGAACTCATTGACATGGGTTGCGACGGCATTAAAACCTCGGTTGGTCGGGGCATGGACGGGAAAAGCCCTGTGCTGACGGTGGAAAAGCTCAAGGCAATTGCGGATACCGCCTGGGAGCGCGGGGTCTGGTGTACTGCCCATGTGCTGGATTCCGATCTGGTGCCCCGGCTGCTGGACGCCGGTATTCCCGAATTTGCCCATATGCCCACGGATTATATGCCAGATGAGCTGCTGGATCGAATGGTTGCCCAGGGCGTGAAGGTTTGCCCCACCCTCTGCACCATTAAGGCGCCCCGTCCGCCCATGCCCAAGGGCGCCACGCCGCCGCCCATGCCCAAGAACATGCCGCCCATGCCCAAGGTGGATTTGGACCAGCAGGAAGCCACCGTGGTAGACAATACCGCGCGGTTCATTCAAAAGGGCGGCATGGTCTGCGTGGGAACGGACACCATGCGCATGGAGTCCCAGCCCCATGTGGCGACTATGCCCGTGCGGGAAATGCAGCTTCTATATCGCGCCGGACTCAGCGTTACGGAGGTTATTGACGCAGCTACCATAAACGGCGCGAAGTTCTGCAAAATTGACCACCAGGTGGGCTCCATTGAGACGGGCAAGCAAGCCAATATCATTGCGGTCAAGGATCCCATCGACGAAACGTTCTCCGCCCTTTCCCATGTGGAATTTGTTATGAACCGCGGCACAATCATCAAGCAGCCGGAAGCATAACCACAGCTTAACATTGGGGAGCATGCCGAAATCCCGGCATGCTCCCTTTTGCGTTTTCACCAAAGTTTCAGCAGATTCCTTGCCGGCACCGGAATTCTGTGGTAATCTCAGCTATATTGGCACAAAACTTGCAAGGATCATTTCCAGGAGGGGACCGGCATGAATCTTACCACAGAGATGAAAGCAACGCAGACCATTACGCCGCAGCTCATTGGAACCATGACCATCTTGTCCTACAGCGCCAAGGAGCTGGAGGACTATCTGGTGGAGCTTTCCTGCGAGAATCCCATGGCGGAGCTCATAAAGCCCCGGGAGTTCCCGCAGCAGACGCCGGACAGCTTTGCCCAGCAGCTTCGTTGGCTCCGGCAGTCGGACCGGCAAAATCGGAGCTATTATGGAAACGAAGCTGCGGAGTCCGTTCCCATTGCAGCCCCCTCTGACGGTACCTTGTCCGAAGCGCTTCGAGAACAGCTCATGACGCGCACACTGCCAAAGCCCCTTGCCCATGCACTCCAGGTGCTGATTGACTCCCTGGACGATCACGGATTTTACTCCGGTTCGATCTCCGAGCTTGCAGGGGCTGCCAACGTTTCGGAAGCCGAAGCGCAGGAAGCCCTTCACATCCTTCAGTCCCTGGAGCCAGCCGGTGTTGGAGCCCAAGACGTAACCGAATGTTTGCTGCTCCAGCTTCAGCGCCAACCATCCACCGCGCTTGCTCAGACGCTGCTTCGAACATACGGATTAAATCTTGCCGCGATATCTTTTGCTAAAATTTCCCGGCAACTTGGCGTATCTGCCGCTGATGCAGATGCCGCACTACAGAAAATTCGTGGGCTTTCACCCTATCCTGCCAATGGCTTTTCCACAGGGGACGCAGTGATCTATGTCCGTCCTGACCTCTACATTCGTGAAAAGGACGGTCAGCTGGTGGTAACCGGGAACGAAGCTGCTGCGCCCAGCCTGCAAATCAACGGGCAATACCTCCGGATGCTGGAACAGGAGACGGACCCGGAGGTGCAGCAATATCTTCGCCAAAAGCTCTCTCAGCTTCAGCAGGTCATTCGGGACATGGGAAACCGGCAAAGCACCATGCTTCGCTGCGGTCAGGTGATTGCCCGGCGGCAGCAGGCTTTTTTGCTGGGCGGTCAGCTGCAAAAAATGACCCTTCGGGATGTGGCGGAGGAACTGGAGGTACACGAATCCACCGTCAGCCGCGCGGTCCGGGATAAGTACATCGAATGTCCCCGGGGGCTTCTTCCCATGAGCAGCTTTTTCAGCCGCAGTGCCGGACAAAATCCCACCATGGGACGGGAAACCATTAAATCCGCCATTCGTCAGCTGATTGCTACGGAGGATTCTGCCCACCCCAGCAGCGATGAGCGAATTGTTTCCCTGTTGGCGACGCAGCACATCACTATTTCCCGCCGTGCCGTGGCAAAATACCGCGCGGAGCTGGGAATTCTACCGGCTTCCGCTCGTAAACGGGCATAAACTGTGCTATAATTGTACATATGTACGGATTTGATACACCGGAGGAGAAATTGCGATGACAGAAGCTTTTGAAATTCCCCAGCTGCGTACCCCGGAAGGGCATATTTTAGTGGATCGGCTGCTGGATGCTGCCGTGGATGCCGCGCTTCTGGTGGATCAGAACCTGAACATTCTCTATCTCACCCCCGGATTTCAGGCGCTGACCGGTCAAAGTCTCCAGGAATGTGCCGGAGCATCTGTGGAAACCCTGCGAATCGATGACTGCACCCCCATTCGCGGCGTTTTGGAAACCGGTCAACGGCGCATGGGCATTTCCATGCAGATTGGCGGTCAGCGGCTTCTGACCAACATCATCCCTGTGGTCTGGGAGGGAACCGTTACCGGTGTTGTGGTTCTGGTGCTGTTTCGGTCTATGGCGATTCTCAAGCGCGCCATTGAAGAGCAGGAGCGGCAATATCCCACCGAGGTCCAGACCCGTCAGCGCCGCTCCGGGTATCGTTTTTCCGACTTTATCGGTGACAGCCCCCAGGTGCTTACTATGATTGAGCAGTGCCACCGAATTGCTCATTCTCCCCATCCGGTGCTGCTGATTGGAGAAACCGGTGTGGGAAAGGAAATCCTGGCGGGTGGAATCTATCAGGAATACTGCGGCGGACGGAATCTGCCATATATCAAAATCAACTGCTCTGCGATTCCCAAGGAGCTGCTGGAATCAGAGCTGTTTGGGCATGAAAAGGGTGCCTTTACCGGCGCAAACACCATGCAGAAGGGGAAATTTGAGCAGGCAGCCGGCGGCGTTTTGTTGCTGGACGAAATCGGTGAAATGGATTTGAGCCTGCAAAGTAAGCTGCTGCGGGTTTTGGAGGAGCGGGAATTTGAACGTATCGGCGGCAATCGCACCATTCCGCTTACCGCGAAAATTATCGCTTCCACCAACGAAAACCTCAAGGAAATGGCGGCAAAAAAGCAGTTCCGCATGGATCTCTACTATCGGCTGAACACCTTTGAAATCAATATTCCGCCGCTGCGGGTCAGAAAGCAGGATATCCCAAAGCTCATTGCACACTTTATGCGTCAGGATCATTTGCATCTGGAGTTTACCCAGGATGCCCGGGATATGATGTTCCATTACAACTGGCCCGGCAATGTCCGGGAGCTTCGGAATGTGCTTAATCGGCTCTATTTTCTCTATCCCAACACCATCATCGACCAGAAGCACATCTATGACGCCACGGGAGAGATGTTCCATCTGGTGGAGCTCAAGGAATACCGCAGCGTGGACGATCCCATGCCGGAGCCAACCCGGAAGCAGGTGCATTATGACAATCAGGGCAATCAGGTGACCGCGTCCAATGCAGCGCCTGCTCCGGCATCCAACTTAGCCCCTCCACCGCGCATTCCATCCCTTTGGGAAACGGAAGCACAGCAGCTTCGGCTTGCCCTGCGGGAAACCGGCGGAAATTATACGGAAGCAGCCCGGCTTTTGGGCATCAGCCGTTCTACCCTTTATGGAAAGCTGAAAAAACACGGAATTCAGGGGTGACCGCAAATCAACTGGCACAAAAATTGCAAATACCTTCTGTGAGAAATCACAGGAGGTATCTTTTTATGAAGCAGACTGTTTTAAGCCCCTGGGCGGAGGTAGACCAGTCCCGGCTGTTTGGTCTTAGCCCACGGTTGGATACCCTGAACGGCAAAACCGTTGGTATGTTCGGGGATTTTATGAATGTTGCTACCTTTATGCTGAAGGTGGTGGAAAAGCACATTCGCACCCAGTTCCCTACGGCGAAATTCTCCTATTTTCGCTACACCGCCGAAACCACCGACATTGCAAAAGACGGTGCAGTAAAACCGGAGTTTGACGCATGGCTTTCTCAGGTGGACTGCGTGCTGGCTTTTTACGGCGCAGTGCCCTCTTCGTCGCTGTTTTTGGGCTACAATGCTGCGTATATGGAGCAGAAGGGCAAGCCCACGGTGATGGCAGTGGTGCCCCGGACCTATTCTGCGGGACTGCGCGGGGTCAAAGCCCGCTGCGTACCCGGTCTGCGGGGGGTTTCCTTCCAGCCGGAGGTGCTGGATATTTTCGGGCGCTCTGACCTTGCCCAGACAGAGAAAAACATGGGGGCGGGCACCGAAGCATTCGTCTGCCAGCTGATCGACGGACTGACCCTGCCGCTGACGGAGGAAGAGCTGCATCCGATGCCGGCGAGTCAGGAGCTTGCAACAAAAACCTTCGCTGGTACCGCCGACGAGCTGTCGGACCTGTTTTATTCCTATGGCTGGACCAACGGCACGCCCATTAAGCTGCCAACGCGGGAAGCGGTGGAGGAAATGATGCGGGGCACCGATCTTCCTCCGGATTACGTCGTTGCCAAAATTCCGCCGATGATGGGACTTGCCACGGTAGAGAAAATTGCAATCAATGCAGTGATGGCAGGATGCCTGCCCATTTATCTGCCGGTGCTCATTGCAGCGGTGGAAGCGATCATGGACCCGCGGATTTATCTGGAGGGCTGGTGCTGTAGTCAGTCCACCTGGGGACCGGTTTTGACCCTCAGCGGCAAGATCTGCCGGGATATTGGCTTTAACACCGCCGACCATGCTCTGACTCCAGCCTTCCGCGCCAACACCACCATCGCCCGGGCGTTTGGCTATATCATGATGAACATCGGCGGTGTCAGACCCGGGGTAGAAGACCTCAGCGAAATGGGACATGAATTCCGTCTGGGCTTCTGCATGGGAGATGATTTGGAGCACAATCCCTGGAAGCCGCTGCACACCGACTTTGGCTTTGAAGAGACGGTTTCCGCTGTGACTATGTTCTGGCCTCAGGAGCACCGGGTTTCCACCTGCACCACTGTGCCTGCGGTGCTCAAAGCCCTGTGCAAAATGGACCCCTATGGCTGGGACCCGGGTCTTGCGGTCATCTTAACCCCCAAATGCGCAAAAATGATGGCGGATGCCGGCTGGACCAAGGAGCGGATTCTTGCTTATGTAACGGAATACGCCCGGAAGCCTGCCAGAGAGGTGGATCTCCAGTGGCTGATTCAGAACAATCATCCGCCGAAAACCGTGGACCTGCCTCTGGATATGGACGCCTCCACCCGCACCTTCTGGTCCACCGATCATATGTTCCTGACGGTGGCAGGCGGTCAGGCGGGCTGCATGGTGACAGTGTTGGGCGGCGGAGGAGATCACGGCGGTCCCTCCTGCGCGAAAATTCGGCTGCCAGAGAACTGGGATGAACTGGTGCAGCAGTACCGCACCGAAAAGCCCAACTATATTGCATACTGAGGAGGTCCGTCATGAATCCCTATCCCCATCTGCTTTCTCCCATGAAGGTGGGAAATACACTGTTCAAAAACCGCATTTTCACGGCACCCACCGGTGTGCATGCCCTCCAGAACGGGGAACTTGGCTTTCAGGAGGCGGTAATCACGCACTTCGGAAACCGTGCAAAGGGCGGCGCCGCCATGGTCACCTGCACCGGCGTTCAGGTCAACCCCAACATGAAATCCGACGGCAGCCATCTCCATGTAAATCCCTATACCACCGAGGGACTGCGGAGTCTCTACAAGCTCGCTGCCCGGGTGCATCATTTTGGCGCCGTGGCATCGATGCAGCTTTCCGACCAGTATCGCTATGACCAGTACTATGCCGTAGGACCGGGGCTGACGAAGTTTGAAAGGAAAAGTGTTGAAATGCCCCGGGCAATCATGGAACAAAAGGTGAAAATGTTCGGAGACGCCGCTGAACTTGTCCAAAAAGCCGGATTTGATATGTGCATGTTCCACATTGGTCACGGCGGCGAATGGGGGCAGTTCCTCTCCCGGCGGTATAACCATCGGACCGATGAATTTGGCGGCAGTCTGGAGAACCGCGCCCGTTATCCGCTGATGATTATTGACGAAATCAAGCGCCGCTGTGGAAAGAATTTTCTCATAGAGCTGCGTTTCTCCGTCTCCGAGGTGGACCCGGATGGCATTACTGTGGAGGAATCCATTGAATTCGTAAAGCTGCTGGAGGGCAGGGTAGATCTGCTCCACTGCTCCTGCGGCATGAACAATGCCCGCTATTTTACAACCACCCATCCGTCGGGCTTCCTCCCGGATACCCCCAACGTCAAATATGCCGATGCCATCAAAAAATCCGGGGTAAATATTCCGGTGGTTGCCATCGGCGCGATTCAAAACCTCCAGCAGGCGGAGGATATCATCGCCAGCGGCAAGGCGGACTTTGTGTCCATTGCCCGAGGCGTCATTGCGGACCCGGAGCTGGGGAACAAGGCATATGCTGGCAAGGGGGCGGATGTGCGCCCCTGCATCAAATGCTTTAAGTGTCACGACGGCGCCTGCTATTATGATCACTTTGTCTGCTCCGTCAACCCGGAAACTGGCATTGAGGATCAACTGGATCAGTACATTCTCCCCACGAAGGGTGGAAAAAACATCTCCATTGTGGGCGGCGGACCTGCGGGAATGCAGGCAGCCATTTATCTTCATGACCGGGGTCATCATGTGACTCTGTTTGAGACTTCTGACCATCTGGGAGGTCAGCTGAATTTTGCGGATTATGCCCGGTTTAAGCGGGACCTTGGGCGATTCAAGGACTATCTCATCCGGCAGGTAAAGCAGCGCGCAATCGACCTCCGATGCAGCACTACTGCCACGCCGGAGCTGCTGCTTGCCCAGCAGCCCGATCATGTGATTTTGGCAGTGGGCGCCGATCCGCTGGTGGTTCCCATCCCCGGGGTAGAGCGCACCGTAAAAGCGCCGGAGGTGTTCGGTCATGAGGATGCGCTGGGGGAAAACGTGGTGATCATCGGCGGCGGTCAGGTGGGGGCAGAAACCGGCATTCATTTGGCACAGCTGGGGAAAAACGTTACCATTTTGGAGATGCAGGATAAAATTGCACCGGACGCCTGGTTTACCTACAAGTGGGCGATGGATATTGAACTGAACGAGCGGGATAACATCCATTGCATCACCGGCGGACGCTGCACCGGTATCACCAAGCATGGTGTCACTTATTTGGATGGAGCGGGGGCGTCTCACACCATTTCCGCGGACAGCGCAGTGCTCTGTGTCGGCTTCCGGTCAAGAACTGCGCTTGCCGAAAGCTTGATTCTTCCGGGGGTGCCCTATACCATCATCGGCGACGGAAAACGTGTGGGCACCGTGCAGCAGGCGATTCGAGATGCCTTCGACATTGCTATGACCCTTTGAGCTTCTCATTTCCTTCCTATCAGTAAGCCCCTGCCGCATTATTTGCGGCAGGGG
>CAJKNS010000023.1 GCA_905201305.1 uncultured Eubacteriales bacterium | reverse complement strand
CCAGCCGACCCTTCCGTTCGCCCCATCACACCGTTTCCCCTGCGGGTCTGGCAGGCGGCGGCTCCAACCCCAAGCCCGGAGAGATCAGCCTTGCCCACAACGGCATTCTGTTTTTAGACGAGCTGCCGGAGTTCTCCAAGGAATCACTGGAGATTATGCGCCAGCCTCTGGAGGATGGAAAGGTGACCATATCCCGGGTCAGCGGCTCCTGTTCCTATCCCAGCCGGTTTATGCTGGTATGCGCCATGAATCCCTGTAAATGCGGCTGGTATGGGCATCCCTCCGGGCGGTGCAGCTGTACCCCAAAATCCGTGGAGCAGTATCTGTCCCGGCTGTCGGGACCGCTGCTGGACCGGATCGACATGATTGTGGAGGTCCCGGCGGTGGAATTCGAATCTCTGGCGTCCAGAGCGCCGGGAGAGTCCTCCGCAGTGATTAAAAAGCGGGTGGATGCGGCGCGGAGCATTCAGCATCGGCGCTTTCAGAATACGGAGATATCCTGCAACGCCGCCATGCCTCCGGCACAGGTACAGCGCTATTGCCGATTGGACGACACCTGTACGGGACTGATGAAAATGGCGTTTGAGTCCATGAACCTCACCGCCCGGAGCTACGACCGGATTCTGCGGGTGGCGCGGACCATTGCGGACTTAGCGGGCAGCGAGGAGATTGCGCCGGAGCATCTTGCGGAAGCCATCCAATACCGGACATACCAGCTGGGTAGAAACTGATTCGGTGCCTGAAATTTCCCTTTGACAAACCGGAAAACATTCGATAAAATAGACAAGACGAGTGGCAGTAACTGCGTAAATCCAGTTGCGGTCCCTCGTCTTTTTTCATATTGCAGACAAATGCGTGTAGTCTTTCCGGACGTAAATCCAGCGGAGGACGGCACGCTTTTTCTGTATTTTTGGGAGGTTTTTCCGATGGAAGAAAAGTCAAACGTATTTTTGGAAACGGAGCCGGTGGGAAAGCTCATGGCAAAGTATGCAGTGCCCTGTGTGATATCCCTGCTGGTGGCGGCGCTGTACAACGTGGTGGACCAGATTTTCATTGCCAACGCCACCTATCTGGGCTCCTTTGGCAATGCGGCAAACACGGTGGTATTTCCCATGACCGTGGTGGCGCTTGCCATTGCGGTGCTCATTGGCGACGGCTGCTGTGCCTTTGTGAGCCTGAGTCTGGGCGGCGGACGGGAGGAAGACGCCCATAAAAGCATCGGCAGCGCCATTATCCTCTGCATTCTGTGCAGTCTGGTGCTGATGGCGATTTATCTTATTTTTATGGAGCCGATTCTCACGCTGTTTGGCGGCAGAGTCAATGAGGAAACCTATGCCTGCGCCAAGGAATATTTCTTCTGGATTTCGTTGGGCGTTCCGTTTTATATGTTTGGACAGGCAATGAACCCCATCATCCGCTCCGACGGCAGCCCGAGGTTTGCCATGGCGGCAACGCTGGCAGGCGCTGCAGCCAATCTGGTGCTGGACCCAATTTTCATTTATCCCCTGCACATGGGCATGATGGGCGCTGCGGTGGCAACGGTGTTGGGGCAGATTCTCACGGCGGGACTGAGCATCTGGTATCTGTTCCACATGAAGGCGGTGCGCCTCGGCAGAAAGAGCTTTGGACTTTTTGGAGGTCTGATGCGCCGGTATCTTGCCATGGGCATTACCAGCTTCCTTTCGCAGATTGCGCTGGTGCTGTCTATGGCGGCATTCCAGAATATGTGTACCAAATACGGCGCGCTGGACCCGATTTTCGGGCAGCCGGAGTATTCACAGATTCCTTTGGCAGTGATGGGCATTGTGATGAAGTTCTATCAGATCGCCATTTCCATTGCCATCGGCATGGCGGCAGGCTGCATTCCTGTGGTGGGCTATAACATCGGCGCAGGCAGAAAGGACCGGGCGAAAAAGCTCTTTACCTATCTCCTGCTGTGGGAGCTGGGCATCGGACTCATTGCCCTGGGAATTGTGGAGATTTTCCCCCGGCAGCTCATCGGTATTTTCGGCGCAGCCAATGAGAGCGCCTACTATACGGACTTTTCGGTGCGGAGCTTCCGGATTTATCTGTGCCTGATTTTCCTTTCCATGATGAACAAGGGCACGTTTATCTACCTGCAAGCCATGGGCAAGGCGCTGGCATCTACCATGATCTCCCTGACCCGTGAGGTGATTTTTGGCGTATCTCTGCCGATTATTCTGCCGATTTTCTTCGGACTGGACGGACTGCTGTATTCCTTCCCGCTGGCGGATATTTTGACGTTCGTATTTGCTCTGGTGGTCATCATCCGGACCTATCGGGAGCTGAGCAGTCCAAATCCGGCGCTGGAATGATTGCAAATCCAGCGAAAATCGTGTATAATTCCTCTGATATACTTTTGAATACACTTTAAGAAAACGAGGAAATACACATGAATGAAATGTTTCTCCTGAAAATGGGCGAAATCGTTCTGAAGGGGCTGAACCGGGCGAGCTTCGAGGGCAAGCTTCACAGCAACCTGAGCCGGCGGCTGAAGCCCTATGGCAAGTTCAAGATTCGGCTGCTCCAGTCCACGGTGTATGTGGAGCCGGAAAATGAGGACTGCGATCTGGATGGGGCTTGGGAAGCCTGCGGTCGGGTGTTCGGCATCATTTCCCGGAGCCGGAGCCGGGGATGTGATAAGAATCTGGATGCCATTTTTGCCGCCTGCCAGGACCATCTGGGGGACGACATTGCCTGCGCAAAGTCCTTTAAGGTGGAATCCAAGCGGGCGGACAAGCGCTTTCCGCTGAACTCCATCCAGATTTCTCAGGAAATCGGCGGACGGCTGGCGGAAGCCTATCCCGAGGTGGCAGTGGATGTCCACAATCCTGATTATACCGTCTATGTGGAGGTGCGGGAGGAGCGTGCCTTTGTCCATGGTCCCGCAGAGCCCGGTGCCGGTGGACTGCCGGTGGGCGTGGGCGGAAAAACGGCGCTGCTGCTGTCCGGCGGTATAGACAGCCCCGTTGCCGGTTATATGATGGCAAAGCGGGGCGTGGAGCTGGAGTGCGTCCACTTCTTCAGCTATCCCTATACCTCCGAGCGGGCAAAGGAAAAGGTGCTGGACCTTGCCCGGATTATGACCCGGTACTGCGGACGGATCACCGTCCATGTGGTGCCCTTTACGAAGATTCAGGAGGAAATCCGGGACAACTGCCCCGAGGAATACTTCACTCTGATTATGCGCCGGATGATGATGCGGATTTCGGAGGCACTGGCAGAGAAGCTGGGCTGTATGAGCCTGACCACCGGCGAAAGTCTGGGTCAGGTGGCGTCTCAGACCATGCAGGCGATGATGGTGACCAATGCCGTTTGCCGCCTGCCGGTATTCCGTCCGGTGATCGGCATGGACAAGGAAGAGATCATTGCCATTGCCCGGAAGATCGAAACCATGGAAACCTCTATTTTGCCCTATGAGGACTGCTGCACGGTGTTTACCCCCAAGCATCCCAAGACCCGTCCTCAGCTGGCGGAGATCGAAAAGGTGGAAACCCGGATGGATATTGACGGGCTGGTCAAGGCAGCCGTGGAGGGCACCGAGCCGGTGTATATTCGGGTTGAGCGGTAAGGAAGAACGGCTGGTTTCGCTGCTTCGGAGCCGGAATCTAACCATTACCACCGCGGAATCCTGCACCGGCGGACGGATTGCCGCTGCCATTACGGCAGTGCCCGGCAGCTCCCATGTGTTTCCTGGGGGCATTGTCAGCTATTGCGACCGGGTGAAGCATCAGCTTTTGGGTGTGCCAGAGGACATGCTGGAGCAGTATACGGCGGTGTCGGAGACGGTGGCAAGGGCAATGGCACAGGGAGCTTCCCGGCAGCTGGGTACGAATCTGGCGCTTTCAGCAACCGGACTGGCAGGACCCGAGGGCGATGGGGTGCAGCCGGTGGGAACGGTGTTTCTGGGACTGTATGCCGGTGAGGAAACCTATTGTGAGCATCATGTGTTCTCGGGTGATCGGGCGCAGGTTCAGGAGCGGGCAACCCGGCGGGCACTGGAAATGGCGCTTGAATGGCTGGAGAAGGCAAGCGAATAACAAATAAGAACTGCTGTAGGACAATGGATTCCCACAGCAGTTCTTTTGATTTTACAGTTCCATTGCAGCTTTATAGCCGGAATATGTGGCACGCTTGATGTTGGAGACGGTCAAAGCGTCGCCAATGACCGTTACCACCGGTGCAATTCCACGGAAGGCTTCGACAACACCGCTTCTGGGCTTCCGTCCGCCGGATACCACCACGTCGTCGCATTCCAGCACCCGGTTTTCGTAGATGGGATCGGGGGCAGGACCGGGCGCACCAAAGGGGAAACCAGGACCACCGGGACCACCAGGACCACCGGGTCCGCCTGCGTGCTGATCCTGATAATAGGCGTCCTCATCATCCTGGGGACCCATCAGCGGGATAAAGCTGTGGACGCCGTTGGTCTGAACCTTGAGAGAAACGCGGCCCGGCTGAATTTCCTGGGTGGCGGCAAAGTCCACATAGGAGAAATTGGGCTCATTTTCAAAGGATTCCCGCTGGAGCCGCTCGGTGTGCATATCATCCGACAGTTGAATCTGACTGCGGGTGACCATGGTGACCTGATGTCCCGCACGTGCCAGATACAGGCTCACGTCTCTGCCGGTATCTGCACCGCCGATGACCACCACCCGATGTCCCAGCTCATTTTCATGACCGAATACCGTTTCTGCCAATCGGGCAGTTTCGGCGCCGGGAACGGGAGGATACACGGGCTCAGAGCCGGGGGCGCAGAGAATGGCGTCATAGCCCTGATCCTTCAGCAGCGCCGGAGTAGCCTCCGTTCCGGTATGGATGGTTACCCGGGTTTTGTCCAGCTCCCGCAGCAGATAGGCGAGATATTCCCCAATGGGCCACTTATAATCCGGCGCGCTGGCTGCCACCAGCTGACCGCCCAGCACCGGTGCTTTTTCAAACAGCGTCACCTGATGCCCGCGGCGGGCTGCAGTCAGCGCTGCCATCAGCCCGCCGGGACCGCCGCCAATGACCGCCACCTTTTTGGGTGTGGTTGTAGGGGCAAAGAGATTCCGTTTTCTGCCCAGCCGGGGATTGACGGAGCAGGTGTGGTGCCCATGACAGCCGTTGCAGAGAATGCAGGGGACGATTTCCCGGGCAGGTGCGCCTGCGTTTAGCTTTTCATAGTAGTGATCGTCGGCAAGAAACTGCCGCGCCATGGCAAACAGGTCGGTTTTGCCCTCCTTCAGGAACTGCTCCATCATCTCCGGATCGCCATAGCCGCCCACGGGCGCACAGGCGATTTTGATGCCCCGTGCCTTGAAGGCAGCGGCATAGTCGATGGAATGAGGGTGCCCCTTCGGGTAGTTCAGACCGTTGACATGGGTGGCGGAGCCGTCTACGCCGCGGATCTGGATGATGTCCACATAGCCCTCCAGCGCCTGACAGAAGTCCAGAAAGTCCGCAAGGGTATAGCCGGGCGCCTCTTCCTCGGCGGAAATCTGGGCTTCAATCAGAAAGTCCCTGCCGCAGACCTCCTTGACCTTGGAGAAGACCTCCTTTGCCAGAGTTGCCCGCTCTGCCATGGTTTTGCCGCCATACTTGTCCGTCCGCTGGTTCAGCAGCGGCGACATGGAACATGCCAGAATGGAAGAACGGTAGGACATGTAGAACGTACACATATCATAGCCCATGTCCTTGGCTTCCTTGGCGCGGAAGGCGAATTCGTCGATCAGCGTCTGAAGCCGCTCTGCGGAGATGCCGGGCTTGTTGCGGAACACGGCAGAGTTGTAGTCGCCGTTTTTGGGAATCTCGTCCCAGTTGGGGGTGTCGGAGATATTCACGTCGGTGGGCTCAATGTCCATCAGCGAGGCAGAGGCAAGGGTGCCATATTCGTGGACTGCCTGGGCGATTTTTCGGTAGCCTTCCACCACAGCGGGGTCCCGCATATCGTTGCCGGTGCCGTCCATATGGGGCATTCTGCCGTCCTTGTCGGGCAGGTTGAGGTTCCGCTCGGGATGGTCGCCCATGGCAACGGTGACGGTTGCCGCGCCGTTTTTCGCCATGTCAGCATAAAATTCCCGCGCCTGCTCCAGGGTAAAGCTCTGGAGGGCACATTTGGAGCCCATCATGCGGTTTTTCAGGGTGACGGTTCCGAGCTTGAAGGGGGAGAGCAGCAGCTCATAGGGATTGGTCATGGTTTTTCCTCCTGTTCCTGTAAATCGTTTGAAGTAAAAACATTATAGCACAGGCAGCGGGAAGTGTTTGATACCGGTTGGTTATGGACTATAGCCGGAAGGAATAGAAACGGCACTGCCGCATTTTGAGGCAGTGCCGGAAAGCGTTTTATTTACGGGATATAAATCAGTCCGATCACAATGACTCCCAGCAGCAGCGCCAGCAGCAGCAGGGGAACATCGTGGAGAATGACTTCAACCGGGTCACCGTCGGTTTTGTCCTCCACAATCAGGCTGTAGCGCATGAAAATCAGAATCACCAGGGGCACGGTCCATACCAGCGCGGTGGTGCCGAAACGGCTGACGCTGCTGGCATCCACGGTCCACAGTGCATAGAACACAATGGCAAGTGCCACGGACATGTACATGTTCTTCTCCAGAAAGTCCCGGCTGTAATAGCGGAGCACCGGACGGGGGTTGTCGGGATTTTTCAGCAGTTCCCCCCGGCGCTTGCCCAGACTCAGGTAAAAGGATGCGGCAGTGACGGTCAGGCAGAGCCAGTGGCTCAGGGGAATCCCTGTGACGATGCCGCCGTAGACCACCCGCAGAAGAAAGCCGGAGACAAGAATGGCGATGTCCAGCAGCGGGACGTTTTTGCCGCCAAAGCTGTAGACCAGATTGAGGAAGAAATACAGCAGAAAGACCGCCCAGCAGAGTGCCTGGGTCTTATTTGCAAAGATGCCGCATACCAGCGCCAGCACCAGCATAAGCCCAAACAGCGTAAGAGCGCTGGGCACGGATACGGCGCCGGAGGCAATGGGACGGGTGCATTTACTGGGGTTCTTCCGGTCATTGTCCCGATCCCGAACGTCATTGATGATGTAGATGGAGGAGGCGAGCAGAGAGAACGCGAAAAATGCCAGAATGCCGGGAATGAGACGGTCCCGCTGGAGGAACTGCCCGCTACACAGGAGCGGCAGGAGAATCAGCAGGTTTTTGATCCAGTGAATCGGGCGGATCAGACGGATGTAGTGGCGCATGGGATACAGCTCCTTCCGGCGGTGATATATATCATTATATGATATCTTTCAAGAAAAGGCAATGGAACCCGAGGAACATTGTACACACAAAATTCATGAATGGAGACTGTACTTTTTTTCGGAATTATACTATAATTTATAGAGATGTGACAAAATACAGCGATTGGCAGGGAGGTTCTATGGCATATATTGAACTGAAGGATGTGACTCGGGTCTACCCCGGCGGAAACGGTGGGATTCGAGCTCTGGACGGTGTGGATCTCCAGGTGGAAAAGGGGGAGCTGTGCATTGTGGTCGGGCCCAGCGGCGCAGGAAAAACCACGGTGCTCAATCTCCTTGGGGGCATGGATACGCCCACCTCAGGCTCCATTCTGGTGGATGGGCAGGAGATCGCAGGGCTGAAGGGGAAAAAGCTCACCAGATATCGCCGGTATGACATCGGCTTTGTATTCCAGTTTTATAATCTGGTGGGCAATCTCACGGCGCTGGAAAATGTGGAGCTTGCCAGTGAAATCTGCCCCAATCCCATGGACGCGGCAGAAGCGCTGACGCGAGTGGGCTTGCAGGATCGGATGAGCAATTTTCCAGCGCAGCTCTCCGGCGGCGAGCAGCAGCGGGTTGCCATTGCCCGGGCGCTGGCAAAGCGTCCAAAGCTGCTTCTGTGCGACGAGCCCACCGGCGCGCTGGACTACAACACCGGCAAAGAGGTATTAAAGCTGCTCCAGGACACCTGCCGCAGAGACGGTATGACGGTGATTATCATCACCCATAACTCTGCGCTGATGCCCATGGGAGATCGGGTGATCCAAATCCGCAGCGGCAAGGTCAGCCGGATGTATCAGAACGAGAACCCCGTGCCCGTAGAAAGGATTGAGTGGTAGTGAACCGGAGTCTCAGAAAAGAGCTGTTTCGGGAGATCCGCAGTTCCGTCACCAGGTTTTTGTCGATTTTCGTCATGGTGGCACTGGGCTGCATGTTCCTGGTGGGACTGCGGTCTGCGGCACCGGACATGCGGAAGACTTCCGATGAATATTTCGACGGTCAGAACTTTATGGACATTCAGATTTTGTCCACCCTTGGTCTGACCGACGAGGATATTGCCGCATTCTCTCAGACGGAGGGCGTGGAAAAGGCGGAAGGCGGATGGGCGCTGGACGCAATTTTAACCCTGAAGGAAAGCGATCGGGTAATCAAAGCCATCAGCCTGTCACCCTCTGGCATCAATGCGCCCATTGTGGTGGAGGGACGGCTGCCGGAGGCGGCGGATGAGTGCGCGGTGGAGGAAAAGCTCCTGACGTATTTTGATATCTCCGTGGGAGATCAGGTGACCATTACCCCCGGGGATCAGTATGCAGATGCGCTCCCGGCAAAGACCTTTACCATCACCGGCGTGGTGCAGAGCCCACTGTATATCTCCATCGAGCGGGGAACCAGTACCCTGGGAGACGGCAGCGTGGACGAATATGTGCTGCTGCCAGAGGACAGCTTCCAGATGGATTATTATACCGTCTGCAATGTCATCGCTCAGGGCGCCAAGGCGCTGGACGCTTACTCAGCGGAATATGAGGACCTGATTGACGAGCTCAGCGGACGGCTGACAGATGTGGCGGAGGAGCGGGGAACGATTCGCTATGAAAGCCTGGTGGCAGACGCCCAGAGTCAGGTGGACGATGCCCAGGAACAGCTGTCACAGGCGCAAAGCGAGGCGGAGGAAAAGCTGGAGGACGGAAGACAGCAACTGTCCGATGCAAGAAAAGAGCTGGATGACGGTTGGCAGCAGCTGTCCGATGCGCAGGAGGAATACAATCAGGCGGCTGCAGACGGAAAGCAGCAGTTAGCCGATGCCCGGTCGGAGCTGGACAACGGCTGGAATCAGCTCAGCAATGCAAAAAATCAGCTGAATACCGCACAAACGCAGCTGGATACCCAGCGTCAGGCGGCACAGCAAAAGCTTAGCGCGGCAAAGCAGCAGCTGGAGGACGGCAAAGCGCAGCTGGAGCAGCAGTCCCAGCAGCTGGAGGCAGCAAAGACCCAGGCGGGAGAGCTGGAGCAGCAGGTAAATGCCTATGGTGATGCGCTGAAACAGCAGCAGGAGCAGGTGGATGCCGCAGAAGCAGCCGGCATCCCTGTGGACCCGTCTACCCTGCAATTCCATCAGGAAGTCTATGATGCCATGGCGCAGAAGCTGCAGGAAGCCCAGGCGCAGATTGCGGCAGGCACTTCGGCGCTGGAGCAGGGACAGGCGCAGCTGGACGCGGCGCAGCAGGAATATGATACTCAGGCAGCAGCGGCACAGTCTCAGCTGGCAGCGGCGCAAAGTCAAATCGACAGCGGCTGGAGCGAATACAATGCCAGCCGGGAAACGCTAAATCAGGGAGAATCGGATTATGCTCAGGCGCAGTCCGAATATGAAACCCAGATTGCCGATGGAGAAACGCAGCTGGCGGACAGCAAGCAGCAGCTGGAGGACGGCGAGCAGGAATACCAGGACAGCCAAAAAGAGCTGGAGGATGCGCAGACCGAAGCGGATCAAAAAATAGCCGACGGTCAGCAGGAGATTGACGATGCCCAGAAGAAGATCCAGGAAATCGAGCCTGCGGACGTTTATGTATTGGATCGGAGCAGCAACTATGGCTTTGTGAGCTACGATCAAAATGCCCAGCGCATGGATAATCTGGCGAATATGTTCCCGGTGATTTTCTTCATTGTGGCGGCGCTGGTGTGCCTGACCACCATGACCCGAATGGTGGAGGAGGAGCGGACGGAAATCGGCTCCATCAAAGCCATGGGCTATGGCACCGGCACCATTGCCATGAAGTTCATCCTCTATGGCGCCATTGCGGCAATTGGCGGCGGCATTGTGGGCACTGCCATTGGCGCAACGCTGATTCCATGGGTGATTTTCACGTCGTATGGCATCATGTATACCCTGCCGAGCCTGCATCTGGAGCTGTATCTGCCTCTGAGTTTGGGCGCCATTGGCGCAGGTATGGCATGCACCGTGGGCGCAACCCTGTGGGCAATGCTGGCAACTGCTCGGGAAACTCCGGCGGCATTGATGCGTCCAAAAGCACCCAAGGCGGGCAAACGGATTCTGCTGGAGCATATTCCGTTTATTTGGAAGCATTTCCGGTTCTCTGCGAAGGTATCCTGCCGGAACCTATTCCGGTATAAAAAGCGCTTTTTCATGACGGTCATCGGCATTGCCGGCTGTACGGCGCTGATGATTGCTGGTCTGGGACTGCGCACCAGCATTTTCAGCATCATTGATATTCAGTACGGGGATATCTACCGCTATGATTTGCAGGTGTCGCTGGATACAGCGCAGAACAATGTGGACAATGCTATTTCTCAGGTAGAGAACGACGAAAATACGGTTTCTGTGGCGGAAATCTATACCCGTGCCATGACGGCTTCCTCCGCTCAGGGCAGACAGGACGGCTATATTACTGTGACCGATGATCCCCAGTCCCTCTATCAGCAGATTACCCTGCGGGATATGGACGGAAATTCGGTGGAGCTCTCAGACGATGGTGTTGTCATCAGCGAGAAGCTGGCAGAGCTGCTGGATTTGTCCGTGGGAGACACCATTACCCTGGAGTGCGGGAAAAAGGCGCAGGCGGTGATTACCGGCGTGACGGAGCACTATGTGCGGCATTATGTCTATATGACTGCGGCGGAGTATGAAGCGCTGTTCGGTGAGACGCCGGAAGCCAACGAGCTGCTGGTGACTGCGGCGGACGATTCGGACAGCGCCATTGAGAAAATGTCCGGTCGGCTTATGGAAAACGGCGCCATTACGGCGGTGTCCAACATTGGCGCAGCAGCCCGGAGCTTTGAGAAGAACATGCAGGCGGTGAATGCTGCGGTGACGATCATCATTTTCTCTGCGGCGGCACTGGCGCTGGTGGTGCTCTATAACCTCACCAATATCAACATTACCGAGCGCATCCGGGAGCTGGCAACCATTAAGGTCCTGGGCTTCTATGACCATGAGGTCGCTATGTATATCTACCGGGAGAACATTATCCTGACCATATTGGGCATTGCGCTGGGACAGGTGTTTGGAAAGTATCTGTGCACCTATCTGATTCGAACCATTGAGCTGGACTTTGTGATGTTCGGCAGACAGGCAAAGGGAAGGGATTATCTGCTGTCGGTGCTGCTCTCGCTGATTTTTGCACTGGCGGTTAATTTCCTGATGTATTTTAGAATGAAGAAGATTGACATGGTTCAGTCTCTGAAATCTGTAGAGTAAAAGAAAGGTTGAAGATACCATGCCAACAAGAAGACTCATGACCCGGGAGCTATACAATGCCCGGGATTTGGGTGGAATCCCCACGAAAGATGGAAAAGTCACGTGCTTTGGAGTGTTTGTACGCAGCGAAGCGCCGGTGGGACTGTCTCAGGCGGATATTCAGTATTTAAAGGACTACGGTGTTGCGGCGTCCATGGATTTCCGGAGCACCGGCGAGATGGAAGCGCGCCCCAGTGATCTTCGGAATGTGATGCCCTATTATCCGAGACCCCTGTTTAACGAAGCGGCAATCATCGGCGGGAAAAAGCCGCCTATGCCAAAGCAGCTCAGCTGGGGGGAGCAATACATTTCCATGGCGGAGGACAGCCGCCAGTGGGCAGTGGATGTGCTGAATATTGCGGCGCAGTGCCCGGGGGCGCTGCTGTATCATTGCACCACCGGAAAGGACCGTACCGGACTCATGACCTGTTATCTCCTGTCCATTGCCGGTGCGGAGCGGGCGGATATTGCGGCGGACTATTCCGTGAGCCAGATTTTCCTGGAGCCGGTTTATGAGAAAATACGCAATGGCGCCATGCGGCTGGGACCGGCGATGGACGGACCAGGCAAGAAGCGTCCGCCCATGGACGAGAGCTTTTTCCAGACTCCCGCAGCCGCCATGCTGACGCTGATTGACGATCTGACCGCGCGATATGGCAGCGTGGTGGATTATCTCAGAACCATCGGCGTGACAGAGGAAACCATGGAGCAAATCCGGGAGAAATTCGTTGAAAATCCCTAAGACAACACCGCACAATTGCGTCTGCGACCTTCAGCGGATCTTTTGCGCTGGAAATTCGTTATTTTTTCTGCCGATTTGTGCGGTATTGCCCTTGACATACACAAAGTATTCCTGCGAAAAACTGCCTTTTTCCACCGCAAAATCTCCAGCTGAATGTTCTTGCCGAATTATGCGGTGTTGCCCTAAATAAGCAGAAAGCCGGGAAGCGGACAGAAATCCGCTTCCCGGTTTTTGTATGCGATCAAGGCAGCTGCGAAAGCCGCTCTAATTCCTCTTCTGTGATGATCCGGATGCCGGAGGCTTCCAAAAGCTCTGCGGTGACGCCGGAACCGGGAATCACTGTGCCGGTAAAGCTGCCGTCGTAAATGCCATGCGCGCCGCAGGAGGGGCTTCTGGCTTTTAAAATGGCAATATCACAGCCGAAGAGCGTTGCCAGCTTCAGGGCTTCCTGCGCGCCGCGAAGATAGGCATTCGTTACGTCCCTACCGTCCCTGGTAATCACCCGATCTCCCTGCCGCTCCGCAGGTGTTCTTGGGGTTGGAAGTCCGCCCAGCTGCTCGGGACAGACGGGCACCAGATGATATTTTTCCACCAGTGCGGCGACTTTGGGACAGAGATTATCGCCGCCGGAGTATTTACAGGCTGCGCCCAACAGGCAGGCACTGACCAAAATCGGTTTCATATCGTTCCTCCTGATAAAAAGAGTGCGCTGCAACGGGAATTGCAGCGCACCAGAGATCCATTAAGAATTCGGAATCCACTTGGCGTAAAGCTCTGTATCGCCTGCGATCTGTGTGCCAAAATCCCAGGGATCATTCAGCGCATCGTCAGAATACCAGCCGCCGAAGGTGTAGCCTTCCCGGGTGGGAGATGCAGGCTCTTCAATTACCTCGCCGTAGGTCAGACTCTGACTGGCAACGTCGGTGCCGCCGGCGGAATTGAAGGTTATGGTATAGCCGCTGTGACGGGTTGCGATGAACACGCACAGCAGGGTGGCAAGAATCCCTGCAACGATAATCAAATCCAGGGTGCGAACCGAAATCTTTACGTGCTTGTACAGCCCACGGAGCTTTTTCTGTTCCGGAAAATCCCCGGGGCGAAGGGGCTCGTTGGATGCCATATTACTTCCGAACCAGGTACTTGCGCATATCGATGGCGCAGGCAACCAGGATAACCAGACCCTTGATGATATACAGGGCGTTCTGATCCACAGACAGGAAGTTCAGACCGGTGAAGATGATTTGCAGCAGCAGAACACCTACCACAATACCGGATATCTTACCGATACCACCAACGAAGGAGACACCGCCGATGACGCAGGCAGCAATGGCGTCACACTCGTAGTTCAGACCGGTGTTGGCGTTGACGGAGGCGATACGGGCGCCGTCAAAGAAGCCGGTGATGCCGTACATAATACCTGCCAGAACGAAGACCATAATGATGGTTGCGGTGACGTTAACGCCGGAGACGTTGGCTGCCTCTTCGTTGGAACCCACTGCAAACATGTTCTTGCCAAAGGTGGTCTTGTTCCAAATCACCCACATAATGGCGGTGAGGATCACCGCATAGAGCACATACCGGGGCACGGCAACGCCGCGGATGGTGAAGAGGGTGCCTGCAACCAGATTCCGATAGCCCTCGGACAGACCGGACAGGGTCTGACCGTTGTTCTCACCCATCTTCAGGTACAGCAGAATGGTGCCGAATACGATGAGCTGGGTGGACAGGGTGACGATAAAGGGATGCAGCTTGAACTTTGCCACGGAGAAGCCGTTAACCAGACCGATGATTGCACCCACTGCGATTACGATCAGGAACACCAAGGGAAGGGGCTGAACGCCCATGCCCGGGAAGATCTTGTTGGCAGTGGTCAGAAGAGAGGCGGAGATACAGGCGGAAAGACCAACGGCTCGACCTGCGGAAATATCGGTGCCGGTGAGCACGATGCAGCCTGCAATGCCCAGTGCGATGGGCAGTTTTGCGGCGGTCAGCGAAATGATGTTGACAATGGAAGACAGCGACACAAACTGGGGCACGCGGATGGCGATAAAGATGATTGCCAGCACGATCACGATATACATGGCGTTGTTGAACAGCAGGTCCGTGATGGTGCGGCGCTTATCCTGACCGGACAGGCTCTGGAAATGTGCCCAGCGGGTCTGGAGAGAATTCTTCTTGGTTACTTGTTTTTCAGCCACGGCTGGTTTCCTCCTCTTATACGTATTTCGCAGCCAGGGTCATGATATCTTCCTGGGTAGCGGTTTTTGCGTCTACCTCGCCAGAGAGCTTGCAGCCGGACATGACAAGGATACGATCACAGACGCCCAGCAGCTCCGGCATTTCCGAGGACACCATAACGACGGTTTTGCCCTGCTTTGCCAGGTCGATGATGAGCTGATAGATCTCATATTTTGCGCCGACATCGATACCGCGGGTGGGCTCGTCCAGCAATAGAATCTCAGGATCGGTGAGCAGCCAGCGACCAAGAATAACCTTCTGCTGGTTGCCGCCGGACAGCGAGCGGATCTTTGTGGACTGACTGGGGGTCTTGATGCGCATGGCGGAGATGGACCAGTCGGTGCTCTCCTTCATTTTGCTCGCATTGAGCAGACCGCCCTTGAGATACTTTTTCAGACTGGAAATGGTGGTGTTTTCCTGAATGTTCAGGATGCCGAAGATGCCGGTTGCGCGGCGCTCTTCGGTGAGGAGGGCAAAACCGTTGGCAACGGCTTCCCGGGGGGTTTTGTTTT
>CAJKNS010000022.1 GCA_905201305.1 uncultured Eubacteriales bacterium | reverse complement strand
ATCCCGCCGGTGCGGGGCATTTTGATCCGGCCCCTGCTGGGCGTGCCGCGCATCGCCATCGAGGTCTACTTAGCCCAGGAGAACATCCCCCACGTGGAGGACTCCCCCAACCGGTTGGATGATTCCCAGCGAAACCGGCTGCGGCACCACGTCATTCCGCTGCTGCTGGCAGAAAATCCGAACCTGCTCTCCAGCGCATCCGGGCTGTGCTTACAGCTTGGTCAGGCAGATCAATATCTTGACCTTTGCGCAGAAAAGCACTATACTCAGCTGTGCCAAAACAACGCGCTGTGCTGCAGCCGACTGCAAGCCCTGCCGGAGATTATGGTCTACCGTGTTTTGCGCAAATTTCTTGCTCCGGTTCCCCAGCTTGCGGAGGTGCATCTTGACCACGCGCTAAATCTGGCAAAGGATGCAGGTCCCTCGGCTGTGCTGCACCTTCCGGGCGGTTATGTGCTCGCTCGGGTGTATGACAGGCTGGAGCTGCGCAGAGATGCAGCATCTCCCGCGCCGCTGTCGCCGGTTACCCTATCCCCAGGAGACAGTGCGACCTGGGGCAGCGCTCAAATTACCTGTCAATTGGAACATCATTTTGTTCCTGCAAAGTCTTCGCTTCGCTTGTCCCCGGAGGGCATTTCGTTTCCCCTGACCATTCGCACCCGTCAGCCCGGAGATCGCATTCGTCTGCCCGGCGGAACAAAAAAGCTCAGCGATTGGATGATCGATCAAAAAATCCCCGCAAGTCTGCGGAACCAATTACCGGTGGTGGTACAGAACCAGGAGGTTCTGGCAGTGCTGCCCTATGTGGCTGCGGTCCCCCATCAGGCAAAACCAGGAAGCACCAGTCTTATTCTGACTGTAAAACGAACGGAGGAAGAATCATGAACCGCGATCTTGATTATGTAATGTTTACCCCTGAGCAGCTCAAAACCCGTGTGAAGGAAATTGGTCAGCAGCTGACCGAGGAGTATGCAGGGAAGGAGCCCATTCTGCTTTGCATTTTGAAGGGCAGCCTGGTATTCACGGCTGATCTCATGCGGGAGATCAATCTCCCCTGCACGCTGGAATCCATGACCCTTTCCTCCTACCGTGCCATGGCGACCACCCCCGGCGCACTGGACATGAAGGACCCCTTTGATCTGGACGTAAATGGTCGCGACATTATCGTCATTGAAGACATTCTGGACACGGGTCGCACGCTGAACTTTGTGATGCAGCTTTTGGGCAAGCAGTCCCCTGCATCCCTCAAGCTGGTGGTGCTGCTGGATAAGCCCAGCCGCCGGGAGGCTCCGGTAGAGGCTGACATTGTGGGCTTTACCATTCCCGACGCCTTTGTTGTGGGCTACGGTCTGGACTATGACCAGAAATATCGGAATCTGCCCTGCATCGGCGTGCTCAAGCCCAGCGTCTATCAGGGATCGTAACACCATCATCGCAAGGGAGTGACCCATTTGAAGAACCATAAGGGCAATTTTGCCTTTCTATTCCTGATCCTGCTGATTTTCGGGTTCGCCGTCTTTTTGATGCGCAATCCCTCCACCGGAGCAGATTCCTATTCCTACAGCGACATTTATGACCTGCTGGAGCAGGAAAAGGTGGATTCCCTGACCCTCCGTGGCACGGATCTTACCCTGAAGCTGAAGGAGCCGGATGAAGACGGCAACACCTCCGTCACCTATCAGGTTGCCAGCTTCGCCGTATTCTATGAGGATTTCAACGACCTCATTGTGGATCAATATGACAAGGGCATCATCAAAAGCTATGACTATCCTGCTCCTGCCGAGACCCCCTGGTGGCTGATGTTTGTGCCTTACCTGCTGATTGCGCTGTTGTTTTTAGGAATCTGGGTGTTTATGATGAGTCGTGCTTCCGACGGAGGCGGCGGCAGCGAAAAGGGTGTCATGCGCTTTGCCAAAGCGCGTGCCGTTTCCGCTACGGACACCGGCGTTACCTTTGACGACGTAGCAGGCGCCGATGAGGAAAAGGCAGAGCTTCAGGAGGTAGTGGACTTTCTGCGGAATCCCGAAAAATATACTCGCCTGGGGGCAAAAATCCCCAAGGGCATTCTGCTGGTGGGACCTCCCGGAACCGGTAAAACTCTGATTGCCAAAGCCGTTGCAGGAGAAGCCGGAGTCCAGTTTCTCTCCATCTCCGGCTCTGATTTTGTGGAGCTGTATGTGGGCGTTGGCGCCAGCCGTGTCCGCGATTTGTTTGAGCAGGCAAAGAAGCAGTCCCCTGCCATCATCTTCATTGATGAGATTGATGCGGTAGGTCGTCAGCGCGGCGCCGGTCTTGGCGGCGGTCACGACGAGCGGGAGCAGACCCTGAACCAGCTGCTGGTGGAAATGGACGGCTTCAAGAGCAGCGACGGCGTCATTGTGATTGCTGCAACCAACCGCGTGGATATTCTGGACAACGCGCTGCTTCGTCCCGGACGCTTTGACCGGCAGGTCTATGTAGGCGCACCGGACGCCAAGGGTCGCGCTGCCATTCTTCGGGTACATGCCAAGAATAAGCCCCTTGCCGACAACGTGAATCTGGACACCATTGCAAAAGAAACCGCCGGCTTTACCGGTGCAGACCTCCAGAATCTGTTGAATGAAGCCGCACTTCGCGCTGCAAAGCTGGGTCGCCCGGTGATTTTCATGGACGACCTGGAGGAGTCCATGATTAAGGTCATTGCCGGTCCGGAAAAGAAGAGCCGCGTGATTCCTGCCCATGAGAAAAAGCTGACCGCCGTGCACGAAGCAGGTCATGCCATTGTGATGCATACGCTGCCCACCCACGATCCGGTACACCAGATCACCATCGTCCCCCGGGGCATGGCAGGCGGCATGACCATCTCTCTGCCCACCGAGGATCACAGCTACATGAGTCGCAACGAAATGCTGGAGCAGATTGTCTCCCTGCTGGGCGGCCGTGTGGCAGAAGCCCTGGCGCTCAGCGATATCTCCACCGGCGCCTCCAACGATCTCCAGCGAGCCACCTCCATTGCCCGTGAAATGGTCACCAAATACGGCATGAGCGCCAAGCTGGGTCCCGTCACCTTCGATTCCGACGGGCAGGTGTTCATCGGTCGGGATTATGGTCAGACCAAAAGCTATTCGGAGGAATCCGCTGCCCGGATTGACCGGGAGGTACAGGATATTCTCAGCAGCTGCTACCGCCAGTGCGAAGAGATTTTGAAGGCACATATGGAAGAGCTGCGTCAGGTATCCGATTACCTGCTGGAGCACGAAACCATGGACGGTAAGGAATTTGAAGCCATTATGAATCATACCGCCGCTCCTGTAAATTCCGATTCCACAGCTTCCGAGCTTCCTTCGGAACCGGCTGAATCCGGTCCCACATGCTCCGATTCTTCTCCCGAATAAACCATATAAAGCCCCTGACAGTCTGCAAACTGTCAGGGGCAATTTTTGTTCTATCGCTGCTCAATGGGCACATAGTCCCGTCGCGGGCAGACATTTAGATATGCCGGGCGGATAATTTTATCGGCGTTGATGAGCTCTTCCATTCGGTGGGCACTCCAGCCCACCATTCTCGCCACCGCAAAAATCGGCGTAAACAGTTCCTGGGGGATATCCAGCATCCGATAGACAAAGCCGCTGTAAAAGTCCACATTGGCACAGACGCCCTTGTAGATTTTCCGCTCCCGGCTGATGATTTCCGGTGCCAGCTCCTCTACCATGGCATACAATGCATACTCCTCCTGCCGCCCCTTCTCCTGCGCCAGCCGCTGGACAAAGCTCTTGAAAATCACGGCTCTGGGATCAGACAGGGAATACACCGCATGCCCCATACCGTAAATCAGCCCCGAATGGTCAAATTCTTCACCGTGGAGCACCCGGGTGAGATACCGCTCTACCTGCTCCCGGTCTGTTGTATCCGCCACCTGTGCCCGGAGGTCGTCCATCATTCCAACAACCTTCAGGTTGGCGCCGCCATGCTTGGGTCCCTTCAGAGAGCACAGCGCCGCCGCCATAACCGAATAGGTATCCGAGCCCGCAGACGTCACCACATGGGTGGTAAACGCCGAGTTGTTGCCGCCGCCATGCTCCATATGCAGCACCAGCGCCAAATCCAGCACCTGCGCTTCCAGTGCAGTAAAATGCCGGTCCGGACGCAGCATCATCAAAAGGTTCTCTGCCATAGTCAGGCTTTCAGCTGGATGGTGAATATAAAAGCTGCCGTCCTGGCAGTAGTGATGATAAGCGTGATAGCCATAGACCGACATCAGCGGCAGGGTGCCAATGAGCAGCAGCGACTGCCGGAGCACATTATCCAGGCTGGTATCCGGCGCCTTGGGATCATATGCCGACAAGGTCAGCACACTGCGGGTCAGGGTGTTCATCACATCGCTGCTGGGCGCCTTCATAATCACGTCCCGGGTGAAATTCTGGGGCAGCGTCCGACTCTGTGCCAACGCATCGGAGAATTCCTGTAGCTGTGACGGAGTTGGCAAGCTGCCAAACAAAAGGAGATAGGCGCATTCCTCTGCCAGGCTATGCTTTCGGGAGCTTTCTCCCCGCACCAGATCAAAGATGGAATAGCCCCGATAGAACAGCTTGCCCTGGCAGGGGACCTCTTTTCCATCCACCAGCTGCTTGCCCTGAACCTGTGAGATTTCCGTCAGTCCCGCCAGAACGCCCTTGCCATTTTTATCCCGCAGTCCACGCTTGACCCCATAGGCATCATATAGTACCGGGTCCAGGGTGGTTTGCGCTTTCAGTTCCCCAGTCCAACGGGCAATGGTTTTGGTATTCTCGTACATATGGGATCGCTTCCTTTCCAGTGGGTTACTTCCATCATACCATTTTTATTTAACTCATTCAACAGTTTTTCCGTTCAATTTCATGAACAATCTGTAAATTCCGTTGAGAAAGCCCCTCTGCCTGGATGCTGCCAAGCAGAGGGGCAATTGCGTGTTTCGGTGCTATATGGATTCTGGCTGCATTCGGTGGATATACATGCGGGAGGGCTCCGGATCACCATCTCCCTGCGCCATGCAGTAGAATTTCCAGCCGTATCGCTCATAGAATCCTATGTGGTCTGTTAAGAGATAGAGCGTATCCACGCCCCGCGACGCCATATCCTGACACACGTGCCGGAGTAGCCTTCCGGCAATGCCCTGACAGCGCACCTCCGGCTCCACATATACGGCGCACACATTGGGATGCAGGTCCGGTCTGTTGTGAAAATCGTTTTCGATCACGCCCATGCCGCCGATGATTCGTTGCTGTTCCACCATCAGATACCACTGGGGCACCGGATTCTTCCCCTTCAGGCTTTCCTCCATGCTCTCCCGATAGGCTTCCACCGGAACGTGCCACTTTCCATGAAACCATTCTGCCGCCTGCTCCAGCCATTCCGGCGCATCCGCAAGGCGGACGATGGATTGGTCCGTCATTTCAGTTCCTCCTTTGCCGCCGCAAGCAGTTGCCGCTGATACGCCCGCGGCGTAATTCCCTCATAGCGGGAAAATGCGCTGTCCAGCGCCCGTCTGCTGGGATAACCAGTCTGAATTGCCACGGTGTCCAGCTCTGCGTCCTGGGCAATCAGCGTTTTCGCCTCTGCCACCCGGCATTTATGGATGTACTCCAGCACGCCGCAGCCATACTCCTGCTTAAACTGCCGGGATAAATAGGAGGTATTCAGCCGGAACTGCTCCGCCAGGCTGCTGACGCTGATCTCCGGCTCCCGATAGTGCCGGTCAATGTAATCTCTCACCCGCTGGACCGTCGGCGCAGCCTGATCCCCCTGCTTTGCCGTATAGGTTTCCAGCCCGGAAAAGTACCGCAGGAGATTGGTATGCAGCGTCTCCGTATTGGGGCTTGCCATCAGCTCCCGCATGCAGATGGTTCCTCCCTCGGGCAGCGGAAGCATGATATTCAGGGGCAGCTCCAGCATATTGGTGCAGAACCGCAGCTGCTCCGCCACCACCTCCCGTGCTTCGGGAAAGGGGTCAAAATAGTTGCTGATTCGGAGCTCCACCATATGGAACAGATATTCCGCCGCATCCCGGTATTGAAAGCAGACAAAGCAGTTATAAAACTGCCGCTGTACCCGTGACAGCTCCTGATCGGTCCGCTGGGTCAGCGCTCCAGTATCCTTGATGACGGAATCCCCCCAGCGGGAGGATACTGCCTGCTCCAGCAGCGTCTTTGCGGACAAATAATTGGTGTGGAGCGCAAAGCCTCCCAAATCAAACTTCCCCAATGCAATGAGCACATCGATTCCGTGCTTTTCCAGCAGCGCCGCCGCACACGCCCGACACTGCTGAAACAGCAGCTCCCGCAGCGTCTCCTGGTTATCGGAGGGCGGCTGAATGGTTACACCGGGCTGACAATAAAAGCATACCAGCACGCCGTCCTTTTCCGCGAAATACAGCGTTCGGCTCAGCCCCAGGATTCCCGTCAGTTCTTCCTTTACGGTTCCATAGGCATTTTCCTGGGCATCCGGCTCTCCGGTCCTGGGGTAGCCCCGAAGCTTTACCACCAGCAGCATAAACGCCTCTGCCGGGAACTCCAGATGGAATACCCGGTAATAATCCGAAATGTGTTCAAAATCCGGCACCGCGCCCCTCAGCATCTGCCCGATGGCATAATCCCGGAGCCGCAGCTGGGATGTAGCCAGCTCCGCTTGCGCGGAATCCGCCTGTTCTGTTCTGGCACGTCGATTCCATGCCATTCCCATTGCCAATGCGCCCAAAAGGAACCCGATCAGCAGCATTGCCGCCATGTATGCTTCGCCCCCCTTACGTTTCGCATTCATACTGATATTTTACCGTTTTTGCAGAAATTTTTCAACGAAAATACCGTTCTTTTCCCCATCAAAAGGCGAACTCCAGGTATCATTTCCCGATTTTTTACCTTCTCCCTGTTTTTGTTCCGAGGAAAGGTAAAGAATCATGGCAAAAGGTGGGGTATTGGTTCTTTACCGGAAACAAAACGTTCCGGTACAATGGAGTTATCTTATTCGGTGCCCGACCAGGTCCCGAGCTGTAAAAACCATTTGATAAAGGAGGACACAACATGAAAAAGAAATTGCTGGCGCTTCTGCTGACAGCCGCATTGGCACTGACCATCCTGTCCGGCTGCGGAAGCAAAACAGAAAGCGCCTCCAGCAGCAGTGCGGCATCCCCTGCCCCCGATTCTGCTCCCGCCGCTGTTTCCACTCCGGAAACCACCCCGCAAGAGGAGGAAGCCTCTGCGGCAGAAGCCTCTATCCCGGAGGAGGAAGAGGAAGTCGTTGAGGGCCCCGTAGCCGGCGACAAGGACTTTGACTGGTCCGTATTTGAGCCGCTCTCCGAGGAGCCCGTTACCCTTACCATGTTCTATACCCAGCCCCCACCGCTGGCAGCTATCATGGACTCCCCCAACGACATGAGCCTGCTCTATCAGAAGTTTGAGGAGATCACCAATGTCCATATCGACTTCCAAATGGTCAACATGATGGACGCCTCCACCACCTTCACCCTGATGATTGCAGGCGGCGACTACTGCGACATCATAAACGATGCTCTGAACTATTATGACACTGCCGATCAGGCGTATGAAGACGGCATTGCAGTAGATCTCACAGAGTATCCCGACAGCGTGCCCAATTTCATGGCGCTGCTGGAGCAGTATCCCCAGATTCGCAGCGATCTGGAAACTCTGGAGGGTCATATCCTCAATATGCCCCGGATCGACATTCCCATCGGTCAGGCCGCGGAAAGCGGTCTGCTGATCCGCAAGGACTGGCTGGATGATCTGGGGCTTGACATCCCCAACAGCTATGATGAGATGCATGACGTGCTGGCAGCCTTTAAAAGCTCCTACAATGTCACCGATCCCTATATTATGCCCTATCAGGTGCTGTCGCCCTGGGGGCTGATGTCCGCAGGCTACGGCATTCCCGCCGTGGCGGATGCCAACAACTTCTATGTGGACCTGAAAACCGACAAGGTGGCGCTCTCCACCATTTCCGACGCCTACTATGACTATCTGTGCATGTTCCGCGACTGGTATCAGGAGGGACTGATTAACCCCAACTTTGTCTCTCAGGCATCCAATCTCCCCGACGAGAGCATCATCTCCACCGAGCAGACCGGCATCTGGTTCTCCGACCTTGCCTACATCAAAACCTATCAGGAGCTGCTCGCCTCCATCAATCCCAATTCTGAGCTGGCGCTGATGGGTGACCCCGGCATTGACGACCAGCGATCCGGCTATATGGAAAAGCAGTTTACCTCTGCCGGCAGAGGCGGCTTCTCCGTTTCCGAGCAGTGCGACGATGTGGCGCTGGCACTTTCCTGGTGTGACATGTGGTATAATCCCGACCTGACCCAGTTCATCAACTATGGCTACGAGGGTGAAACCTTTGAGTATGACGAAAACGGCAAGCCTGTTCTGGGCGGTATCATTGTCAACAATGATCTGGGACTGCCCTCTTTGAAGATGGCAAACGGCGTTTATCTCTGCACCAGCGGCGGCTTTATCTATGACCTTCACAAGTATGACCTGGAGTTCACCGATCTCCAGAAGGAGGCATACACCGATTGGCTCATTACCGCAGACGATCCCAGCACCGTTGTCACCTCTGACATTCCCGGCGGCGCAAAGCTCACCGCAGACGAGGCAGACGTCGTAACTACCGCCATGGGCGATATCAACACCCATGTGGGCGAAATGGCACTAAAATTCGTCACCGGCGCAGTGGAGCTGACCCCCGAGAGCTATGCTGCCTATGTCACTGATATTGAGGGTATGCGGCTTCAGGAGGCGCTGGACGCCATGCAGAGCGCTTATGACCGCTATCTCAGCAACCAGTAATTTAACCGGGGCAGGCAAACGCCTGCCCCAGCAATAGAAGGAGGTAACCCTATGACAAATCTGCAAATTGAGCATCTGGTAGAACGCTGGGAAGACCGGCGAGACGTAAAAAACCAGATGGGCAAATTCATGCACTACCTGCTGCTGAAAAAGGAAGCAGCCATTGTAGACGATCTCTGGTCCACCCGGGATGACATCTGCTATGGCGTCAACGGCGGCTGGTATGTAGGTCAGGCGCAGGTGCGGGACTATTTCGGCTGGTTCCCCGGCTACACCGCAAAGGTCGCCCAGTGTCTGAGAGCAAAATTCCCCGAGAAATTTGAGGGGAAAAACGATGATGAGATCTTCGGCATCGGTCTTCTGGAGCTGAAATCCATCAGCAACTATGTGATCGAGGTGGCAGAGGACGGCGAAACCGCAAAGGCTTTCTGCTGCATCTTTGGCTACAACACCACCGTGGATACTCGCGGACCCGTATCCAACTGGATTTACGGCACCATCTGCATGGACTTCGTCTATGAAAACGATCAGTGGAAGATTCTCCACATGCAGTATCTGGAGGATATCAATGCCCAGGCAGGCAGCCAGTGGGGCAAGCCCGATGTTCCGGAATTCCCGGAGCTTGCGGAGTTCGAGTCCCTCCGCGGTCTGACTCCCCCGGAGCCCGGCACAAAGGTCACGCTGCACGAAGCATATTCCGGCTCCCGCAGTGCCACCGTCTATCCCCCGCTGCCCAAGCCCTATACCACCTTTGCTGAGACCTTCAGCTACGGAATATAAGGAGGAGCACCATGGCAAAGAAAAAAACCGTTACCCGTTCCAATGAGGAACGCATCCTCCGGGTCTGGGACACTGAAACCATCAAGGATCTGATGAGCCGCCGTACCATCTACGAGGCACAGGAGCAGCACGCCCAGGAGCTGGAGGAGCTTTGGGTTCAGCTTCCCGAAAATCAGGCAACTGCATCCTTCGGCAAGAACTGGGGCTACTATGTGGGCATGGATGAAATTCGCCGCTATTATGTGACGGAGTATGACGCCCGGGTTCGTCAGGAGCTCAGCGCCATCGGTAAGCCCGACGCTCCCTCCGGCTATGGTCGCTTTCTGTTCCATCCCCTGTCTACCCCCAATGTCACTCTGGCGGAGGACGGCAAAACCGCACAGGGTACCTGGTACTCCATCGGCACCGACTGCTATCCTCTGGCAAACGGTGAGGCGGACTGCACCTGGAACTGCCAGAAAATCTGCGCCGACTTTATCAAGGAGCCCGGCGGCTGGAAGATATGGCACGTCATTTTCTCCAATGACTTTATCAACAAAACCGGACACTCTGTTGGCGAGCTTCAGTCCATCTATATCCGCGGCACCGGTCGGGACGAAATCGATTTCGGTACGCCCACCATTTCCATGCTTGCCCATGATCCCTCCTATACCTGGTGCGACAACTATCCGCCCCTGAACGGTCCCTATGAGACGTTTACGGACGAGCTGAGCTACGGTCCCGAGGGGCATCCCAACTACGACGCATAAGGAGGCGATACCATGAGAAAAAGCTATTTGAGTCTGGAGCAGCGCATTCACAACGCAGAAGGCGCGCAGGCAGCAGAAACACTCCACGCCCGTCATGCATTCCTCCACGCAAAGTCCTTTGGCGATGAGGAATGGGGACAGGTCTGGTCCCACAGCGATGACACCTCCTGGGCGCATTCCTTCGGCAGAATGCGCGGCTATGACAGCGTTTATTATAACAATGTCACCACCTATAACTGCGGCGGTCAGCGGGGCTATCAGCAGATGCTGAATATTCTGCCAGAAATCGGTCATTTCGATGCAAGAGCCTGCCGTGAGCTTGCCATGCACACCCTTGCCACCGACATTGTGGAGGTCGCGGACGACGGCGGCACTGCCCGTGCCTCGTTCCTGACCCCCGGTATCCTGTTCTCTACGCTGAACGCCAACCTCAAGTGCCGCTGCATGACCCTGTGGGAGCGCTATGGCTCCGACTTTATCTTCGAGAATGGCGAGTGGAAATATCTCCATGAGCAGGTCTGCCCGGATCTGGGCGGCTCCTTCGACGACGGCAATCAGGCGCACAGCAAATATGAGCAGCTGGTGAATCCTCAGGCAGGTCCCGGCGGTCCTCCTCCCGGCGGTGCTGCTGCAAAGCCTACGCTGGATCCTCCGGAATCCGGCACCGGTCTGTGGCTTCAGGATGGTGGTCCGCTGCATACGGATTATACGCCCGTACAGCTGGTGCAGAACTCCGTCCCCTTCCCGCTGCCCTACAAGACCATGGACGATGACAACACCTACACCAAGAAGGCGCAGCTGAAGGTCAGCCTGAACATTGAGCGCTTTGGCAAGATCGTTGGCGCTGTAGATATTCCCATGCAGATGGGTGGGCCCGGCGGTGGCCCCGGTGGTCCTGGCGGTGCGCCTAAGGGTGGTGCACCCGGCGGCGAAAAGCCTGCTGGCGGACCTGGTGGAGCGCCCGGTGGTGCTCCTGGCGGTGCTGGTGGTCCCGGTGGTCCCGGTGGTCCTGGTGGTCCTCCTCAGGCAAACGATCACTGGAATGCCACCTACCTTCGCAACGCTGTCATTTATGCCAGCGGCAAGGTAAAGAAGGGCGCCATGCACGTGATTACCGGCGTTGGCAACGAGGCAGTGATCGGCGCGATGGCATGCGTGGCATATCCCGAGCAGGCGATGTACTCCATTCCCGCCATTGGCAAGGATTTCCCGGTTTATTATCTGCCCATGGGCAAGGACAATCCCAAGGGCGATATCAAGTTCTCCGTTCGCACGGAGGGCGACCATACCTACATCGAGTATCAGGCGGACGATCCCACCAAGCCCGCGGTGAACGGCCCCCACAACTACGATATCGAAAAGCTGCCCCTGGAAACCGTCCCCGAGGTTCCCGCCGACAGCCATGTGTATATCACCGGCAACGGTCAGTTCCCGCTGAAGGCATCCCTTGCCTACAGCTATTGTGACCGCTGCAAATCCATCAACATGCGTCCTCAGGGCGACGAGCTGTTTACCTGTATCGCCAGCTTCTGCGACCAGCGCAAGGTCGGCGATCAGACGAAGTAACAAAATGGGCGTGCTGCGCAGAATCGTGTGGCACGCCCATTGCTTCTTCGCCTGTCATTTCATGCAGAAATTGAACACTTTGTTGCAATTGCAGCGTTTCCTTTGCATAAATTTTGTAAGGCACTAGTGAAGTAAAATGTTAAATTGCATATTGACAGGAAATCTTTCATATGCTAGTATATTTCACGTCCGGTGAAGTCTCTTGAATTCATTTTGAAGACTGGAGATCGAGGACGCTCTGGAAAATCCCATGTTTGTGGGTGCCGAAGGTGTAAGGTTCCAATGGAGCTGAATCTCTCAGGCAAACAGACAGAGAACATACATCCTCTATCTCCGCGGGATATCGGGGTGCTTGTTTGTCTGTATCTTTTTTCAGAGTGGCCAATTTGGTCACTTTTTTTCATTTTTAAGGAGGAAAAAGGACATGACACTACTATCCATCGTACAAACCATCAACGCCTATCTGTCAGACTACATTCTGGTATTTTTGCTGATTGCGGTAGGTCTTTGGTATTCCGTGAAGACGAAATTCGTTCAGGTACGTTATTTCGGTGAAGGCATGCGCCGGGTATTCGGCAACCTCTCCCTGAAGGGCGAGAAGCACACCCACAGCATGACCTCCTTCCAGGCACTTGCTACCGCCATTGCCGCCCAGGTTGGTACCGGCAACATCGTTGGCGCATCCGGTGCAATTCTCACCGGCGGTCCCGGCGCAATTTTCTGGATGTGGATCATCGCATTCTTCGGCATGGCTACCATCTATGCAGAAGCAACCCTTGCCATTATGACCCGCAGAAATGGCGCCGACGGCTCCATCAAAGGCGGTCCGGTCTACTATATCCGCACCGCATTTACCGGCGGCTTTGGTCGTTTCCTTGCGGGCTTCTTCGCCATTGCCATCACGCTGGCGCTGGGCTTCTTCGGCTGCATGGTACAGTCCAATTCCATCGGCTCCACCTTTAACAATGCATTTGGTATCCCCTCCTGGATTGTAGGCATCGTGCTTGTTGCCATCTGCGCCGTCATCTTCCTGGGTGGCGTCAGCCGTCTGGCATCCGTCACCGAGAAGATTGTTCCCATTATGGCAGCGCTGTTCCTGGTAGGCGGTCTTGTTGTGCTGGTGCTTCGAATCAAGTACATCCCCGCTACCTTTGCAATGATCTTCAAGTATGCATTCCAGCCTCAGGCGATCATCGGCGGCGGCTTTGGTGCAGCCATTAAAATTGCAATTTCTCAGGGCGCAAAGCGCGGCCTGTTCTCCAACGAAGCCGGTATGGGCTCTACCCCCCATGCCCATGCTCTTGCAAATGTCAAGAATCCCCATGAGCAAGGCTGCGTTGCCATGATCGGCGTGTTCATCGACACCTTCGTTGTGCTGACCCTCAACGCTCTGGTTATCATCTCCACCCTTTACACCCCCGATGGCATTCTGGCAAACGGTTATACCGGCGCTGTCACCGAGACCATCGGCAAGGCAAACCTGGCGCAGACCGCCTTTGGTAGCGTCATGGGCAGCCAGCTTGGCTCCGCATTTGTAGCAATTGCTCTGTTCTTCTTTGCCTTCTCCACCATTCTCGGCTGGAACCTGTTCGGCAAGGTGAATGTGGAATACATGTTCAAGGGCAAGGTAACCAAGCTCTACATGGTCATTGCGCTGGTGTTCATCTTCCTGGGCACCCTTGCCTCCAACGATCTGGTTTGGGAGCTGTCCGACATGTTCAACAACCTGATGGTCATCCCCAACGTCATTGCACTGTTCGCGCTCACCAGCATGGTGGTCAAGAATATCCGCGGCATTGATCGGGATAAGCATGCCGGTGACAAGGTAGAAAAGTAAACGAACATCATAAAACTCCGGACTGTAACCAGTCCGGAGTTTTTATTGGTCTGATGGGGATTATCCCAGATATTCAGTGGCAGCCACACCGGCAATATACCCCTCGTTGAATGCCTGGGTCAGCGCAGTAAACACGCCCTCGATGTAGCCAACACCCACATCACCGGGAATCATAATGCCCCGGGTGGTGTCACCCGCCGCATACAGTCCGGGAATGGGAGTTCCGTTTTTCAAAACAGAGGCGTTTTCGTCAATGGTCATGCCGCCCACCGCATTCTCGTGGAACATCTTGAGCTTCAAGGCATAGAAAGGACCCTCGCCAATGGGCAGCAGGGGCTTAGGCGCGCCAAACAGTTTTGCCATCATCTCGGGGTCGGGCTTGTCCTCGTCGTCTTCGTCGTCCATCATCATGGGCGGCATACCGCCAGCGGGAGCCGGATGCCTGGTGGATTCATTGTATTCCGCCACATGCTGGAGGAAGGTTTTCTCGTCCACGCCCAGCTTCTTTGCCAGCTCCTCCAGCGTATCGGCAATCACCACGGCATCATCGATTCCGCTGTCCTCGGGAATGGCTTCTTCCCTGAGCACATCCTCCCAGTTCACCATGAACGCCTTGAGGTTCATGCCAGGGGACTGCTCCGGCTGCTCCATGGCATTGGCAATGGCACCTTCAGCAATGTTGTGATCCACGATCTTCCAGATGTGCCACTTGGGATCCTTCGTCAGGGGGCTGACCTCCTGCATGCCAAGGGAACCTTCGAAAATGTCGCCCTGGGTGCCGATGCAGAAGCCGCTGTTTCCAAGGGCAATGTTCAGGCTGACGCAGGGATAGGGATGACGCATGGGACCAAACATATTCACACGCCGGTTGACATAATCGATGTCTGCACCCAGCTCCTCGCACATGAGAATGCCGTCGCCGTTGGAGCCTGCACCCGCAAAAATGTGGATGGGATCCTTGCCCTCGTTTTGATAGAACATGGGCTGGAAGCGGTTCATGAGCTCCTTGTTGCGGCTAAAGCAGCCGGTGGCAATAATTACAGCAGGACATGCAATCCGGATTTCACCGCCCTCGTCCTGGGCAATGACACCGGAAACTGCGCCGGTTTCATCTGTAAGAATATGCTTGGCAGGTGTTTTGTAGAGAATTTCGCCGCCCTTTTTCAGGAAATCATCCCGCAGATGGGTGGTCATGTACCAGCCGCCCTCACCGGGACCGATCATTTTGTCGATTCTGGTACCGGCGCGCTCCCATTCAAAGGTGCTCTCCAGCCCCAAGCCCATGGGCGTTTTCGCCAGCTTGTAGGCGGAAGCCAAATCGTGCTCATCGATCAGCCAATCGATGAACTCTGCATTGGCTTCAAACATCCGCCAAAGCAGCTTGGGATTGACGTTGCCGTCCACCATTTTGAGAAAGCGCTCGTATTCCTTCTTGCGCTTGTCCTTGGCGCCAGCTGCTTCATGCCACTTGCTCCAATGGCAGCGGAAGCCCGCGGCATACCATGCGCTGCCGCCCACCTCGTGCATTTTCTCCAGCACGATAACTTTCTTTCCGGCATCGGCTGCTTTTGCAGCAGCGACCATA